>JAUVGT010000033.1 GCA_030593645.1 Deltaproteobacteria bacterium | reverse complement strand
TTAACTCGGACATCGCAGGCCTCCTTGGTTATGTGTTTTTCGTGGTAGTTAAACTTATAACCGTAGAGATACCGGATGTCCATTCTATTTATTGCATGCTATTTCTCCCCTTCTTTTCTACAACTAATTTGGAGAAGAACCGATACTTTAGAAACTAAACCACTTCAAATTTTCAGGATTGCTTCCAAAACACATTCACTGAAATAAATTTTTTAATTTTTAGAAAAGAGTTATTTATTATGTTTGCAAATTTTTTTTACTTTATTATCGCTTTAATTATCATTCTACCCTACCTGTTTTATCCATCTTCTGCTGTTGGAGATATTTCTTTTCATAAATCAATAGTCTATTTTTTCAGCACTTCTTTACTTTTTTTTTTATTTGTCAGGTATCGGTTTAAATCTTTAGAAATCACGGTATCTCGGAAAAATCAATATTACCTTGATAACAAATTCAACTCTATCGTAAAAAATACATCCATTCTTGCATTAATACTTCTTGCGTTTAATATATACATTTTGGATTTACCGATCTTTTTTAGAGATGTTCCATTTTTATCAAAAACCCCTACTCTTCAAGCTGTTATTTTTTTACTTTATTTCTTAGCATGCTTAATGATTATCTGGGCTTACTCACACATATCATATCAAAATATCTATAAATCAAATATATCCAGATCAGAGTACGTTGTTTCCTATCTTAAGTTCTCAGTACCCGTTCTATTGCTATGGATAGTACTGTCAGGTACCGCCGATATTATCAATATACTTCCCTTTCCTTTGTTAAAGCAATTAATTTCAACTCCCACCGGTCAGTTTATATATTTCATGTTTTTCCTGTCCATTGTGGTTATCATTGCACCTGCGATCATTCAAAGACTATGGCAATGCAAACCCCTTGAAGACGGTGAAATACGAACACGAATTCACGCTCTTTGTCAAAGGGCGGGAGTAAAATATTCAAATATAGTCTACTGGCCGATCTTCGGAGGACGAATGATAACTGCCGGTGTAATGGGATTGGTCAAAAATTTCCGATATTTCCTGGTTACTGAGGCGCTTCTCAGTTATCTTAACCCCAATGAGATTGATGCAGTCATTTCACATGAAATTGCTCATGTTAAAAAAAATCACCTTCTATTTTATGTTTTCTTTTTAGCTGTGTTTGCCCTGGTATTGTATTATGCTAATCCTGCCTTAACGATGTTAGAATCGATGATTCTTTTGTATGACCCTATTTACAACAGGATCAGCCCGGCCAATTTCCATTTGAAAGTTTTTATTGAACTTTTCTTTACGATCTCGATATTTATTTTATATTTTCGTTATGTATTCGGTTTTTTTATGCGGAATTTTGAACGCCAGGCAGACTGTTATGTCTTTAAACTCTTTGATACAAGTGTTCCCTTAATTAATACACTTAAAAAAATTGTTCAGACCAGCAGGGCTACAGCTGACAGGCCGAACTGGCATCACTTCAGTATCAAGGAACGAATCGAATATTTAGAAAAGTGCGAAACTGATCGGAAATGGATCACACATCAGGATCAGAAAATTCGTAAGGGTTTTACAATATTCATATCCGGAATACTGCTGATATTCATTATACTATATTCTTTTTCGCATGGAGAAACCAGTCAACGTATTCAAGATCACCTTAATGATAAATTATTTCAAAAAGATTGCAAGCCCTATATAGAAGTCTATGAAAATGCGCTCACAATAGAACCGGATAATGCCGTAGTGTTAAATAATCTTGCGTGGTATTACGTCACATGCAACGATCCGCAATACCGTGATCCATCAAGAGCCCTGTTCCTTGCACAAAAAGCGGTTAAACTGAAAAGGGAATCATTCATACTGGATACGCTGGCTGAAAGTTATTACGCTAATGGACAATATAGAAAAGCTTTGGAAGCCGAAGAGGAAGCCCTGAAACTGGCCGTTTCAGACCGGACATTATATAAAGAAAAAATTGAGAAGTATAGAAAGGCTTTGAAGAATAGAGAAAACGATTGAAGGAATAATGAAATAAAGAACTTGCAGGAAGAACTATTATGAACCACCTCCTCAGACTGAACCTGAGAGGATGTTTTGAAACCGCTTCTACTTAATGCATACTTTCCGTACCTGCATCAGATCGAGATTACCGCCAAATATCTTTTCAATACCATCCTGTTTCAATGTTGTCATACCGTCACGAATCGCCTGCGCCCTCAGGTCCTCCATTTTGGCCTTTTCCTGGATAAGCCTTTTCATCTCATCGGTACCCAACAAAAGTTCATGGATCGCCGTACGTCCGGAATAACCGGTATTATTGCACGTGTCGCATCCGACTGTTTTGTGAATCGTTAAATTCTCTGAATATGGAACCCTTAAATTATTTTTAAATTCATTGATTCCATATTCCCTGGCCAGTTCGCGATATTCATCTTTGGACGGGTTGAACTTTTCTTTGCAATCCGTGCAGAGCGTACGCGCCAGTCTCTGTGCCAGTATACATAAAATGGCATCGGCAAAATTAAATGGATCCATACCCATATCCAGGAGCCTTGTAATGCTTTCCGGGGCGCTGTTGGTATGCAAAGTTGAAAAAACAAGATGACCGGTCAGTGAGGCTTCGATTCCAATGGAAGTTGTTTCCTTATCACGCATTTCACCAACCATAATCACATCAGGGTCAGCCCGAAGGAACGCCCGCATGGCAGCGGAAAAATCGAAACCGATCTTTGGTTTTACCTGGACCTGTCTTAAGCCCCTTTGAGTGATTTCAACAGGATCTTCAGCGGTCCAGATTTTTTTATCGGCCTTGTTGATGTGGCCAAGCGCGCTATGGAGTGTGGTCGTTTTACCTGAACCGGTGGGACCGCATACAAATATAATCCCATAGGGGTCTTCAATGACACTGACGAAATTCTTATAATTACTTTTTGAAAAACCCATCTTCTCAAGGGGAATCGGTTCTCCTGCGGCAAGAATACGCATGACGATATCTTCCAAACCGCCCTGTGTCGGGACGGTCGCAACCCTGAGTTCAATATCAATACCGCCATATTTTTTAAATTTAATTTTACCATCCTGTGGTTTTCGCCGTTCCGCGATGTCAAGATCGGCCATGATTTTTATTCGTGAAGCGACTGCGTTTTTGTACGAATAGGGTACAGTCTGGTAAACACTGCATGCCCCGTCCACTCTGATCCTGACCTCTGTATTCTGCTTCCCCGGATACGGTTCAATATGGATATCCGAAGCGTTTCGAGCGTGAGCATCGAGTATGATTTTATTGACCAGTTTAACCACGGCACTATCCTCTTCTCCAACTGAAGCTTCTGCCACCTCTATTTCCTGATCTTCATCCTGCATCTGAGAAAGAATTTCATCAATACCGGCCAATTCCTTTTCATCATGTGTAAATAACTTTATAAAATCAAGTATGTCCTGTTTTAAAGCAACTTTAAACGTGATCTTTTTACCCGGAAACAGCCTTTTTATCTCACCCACACGTTGAAGGTCGTTGGGATTATCAATGGCAATGTCAATTTGATTCCCATTCATGTTTAAGGGAACCCAGACATTATTTCTTAAAAACGGTACTTTCAATCTGGTAAGTAATTCACCGGGTATCGGCGCGTTTTTATTGTATTCCACGAACGGTACATTGAAAAAATTGGATAAAGATGTTCCGATCTCTTTCTTTGATATCTTTAATTCCTGTATCAAGATGGACTCAACAAGAGTATTCTTCTTTCTTGCCTGGTTAACCGAGTTATCCAGTTCCTTTTGCGTCAGTATATGATTTGTTATCAGGTAGTCAAACTTTCCTGCTTTGGTTTTCCTGATTCTTTTTTGGTTGTACAGCGCGATACCAAGTATATTCGACAATTCGCCAACAGACTGTTCATCTTTTTCGATAAACTTATCGCCGAATTTCCTATTAATAAGCTGGATTACACCCAGCAAATATTTCTTATAAATAATTGGATAAGCAAGAACCTGTTTAGTCTTGAAGCCCAGTTTTTTATCCCAGGAGTGATCAAAACCAAGATCAGGATCGATTGATATTAATTCTTTCTGATCATACACATCGTTGATATTGATTTTTTTCTGCTTATACGCGCAGCAGCCGGCAATACTGTTTGTTGATATAGGGATTCTGATTTCTCCAATTTCATTTCCGGTTTTAAACCTGGAAAACAGTTCCCGATGTTTTCCGTCAACCACAAATACAGTGATCCGTTCTGTTTCAAACAACGACGTAATGTCATCTTTCTGATTGATCAGAATTTCTTCAAGATTAGCGGCAGCATAAATTTTATTGCAAATATCCTGAAGCCTTGTTCTGTATTCTACTTCCGACTTGAGATTTTGAACGCTTGTTTCTCCAAGATTTGGCGTTACATTTTTATTCGTCATATTCCATAATTTCCTGAATCATGATAGAAATGGTTGAGTGTAACAAGTAAGACATCGTCTTTAGGGCCAGGTCTGAGATAAACAGCTATTCAACATGGATATCTACTAAGGGCTCGAGCAAAAATAACTTCACATTTTAAGGGGCGAATCATCTCATTCGGCTACGTTGCAAAAGCTCGAAATATGCTTGATATTTCTGCACTTTTGCGCCTTGCCGACTGAGCGCCTCGACCCTTAAAATTTGTGAATTTATTTTAGCGCGAACCCTTAGAGTTTGTTTTGTCGCGATCCTGATAATTATCATAAATCTTTTTTAATCCTCCCCCAATCAGGAGAACAGAAATCAGGTAAGAACAGAAATAGGCAAATCCGGGATTAGAGGCAAAATATTCGATCTGCATAATTTGTGGAATTTTTTTGGGAATCTGAAACAACAGGGCAATACCCATCAAAAATAGCGCAGCCCCATAAATTAGATGGAAATTTCTTTTATTATCACTCATGGTTTCATCTTATTCTTCTTTATATTCAACGGAGTAATTCTGTTAATGATATAATCGCAACTACCTGATTTTGTCAATTATATTAAATCAGGGTTGTTTCTCACACTAATTTTCCAGTAAATTTTGCTTTCCGTTTTTCAAGGAAGGCCGTTGTGCCTTCCCTGGCATCTTCGCTGGCCATACAAAGGCCAAAGGCATTCATTTCTATTTTACATCCGGTATTCAGATCTACATCCATTCCGCTGAAAACAGTCTGTTTAGCAGCACGAAGTGATACTTTACCCTTCTCCGCAATGGCTTCCGCTGTTTTCAAGGTTTCCTTCATCAGGTCTTCCCGTTCAAAAACCCTGTTAACCAGCCCTATCTTTTCAGCTTCTTCGGCATAAATGATCTTTCCTGTAAATATCATTTCCCTGGCGAGATTCACCCCGATTAACCGGGGAAGTCTCTGTGTGCCTCCAAATCCTGGCACTAAACCCAGTGTAATTTCGGGTAAACCGAACTTAGCGTTTTTCGAAGCATAAATGAAATCACATGCAAGTGCCACTTCAGTGCCTCCGCCGAGGGCAAATCCGTTTACAGCAGCGATAGCCGGAATCGGCAGCTGTTCAATTTTTCCGATAGCCATATGACCGCTTTGAGAAAAATTCTTAGCTTCAAGAGCGTTAAATGCTGCAAGTTCACTGATATCAGCACCAGCAACAAATGATTTATCCCCCTCACCCGTTAGTATCAGGACCTTTATATCTTCATTTTCGGCAATTTCATCAAGTACCAAAGAAAGCTCCTTGAGTAAGTCCATATTCAACGCGTTTAAGGCTTCGGGCCGATTAAATTTAATGATTCCAATATTAGTATTCAATTCAAAAATTAAATTCTCGTATTCCATGTTAATCCTCCAATGATTTTACTAGCCATCACGATCATCTGACTGCGTTTTATCCCTGTAGGCAGTCGGCTTATTATCTTTTATATATCTTTTGATCCCCATGACAATACCTTCACATAAGCGTTCCTGGTACTTTGCTCTCCTTAACCGCGTGCATTCCCTCTTGTTGCTGATAAAAGAGGTTTCCACAAGCACAGCGGGCATTTCCGCGCCAATAAGTACGTAAAACGGGGCACTGGGTACGCCTTTATTTTTGACATTGCTATATCCCACTCGTTTTAAATTACTGCACATGGAATCCTGAATGTAAGACGCGAGATGGCTGGATTCGACCTTTTTTGTATTCTGCATCAGATCATGGAGTATTGTTTCAAGGTCACTGATATTCTTAGTTGATGTGGCATTTTCACGGGCCGCGACCCTTTTTGTACGGGCAGTCTTGGCTGTACTAAGAAAATAGGTCTCGATTCCATATATACTCTTTTTCCTGTTTGCGTTTGTATGGATGGAAATAAACAGATCGGCCTCTTTTGTGTTTGCAATGGCTGTTCGTTCTTCAAGGGTCAGATACCGGTCGGTGCTTCGGGTCATAATGACTTCACATTTCAGTTCCTTTTTTATTTTTTTTGCCAGCTTTAGTCCAATCTGTAAAACAATATCTTTTTCATATACACCTTTGAAATAACCTGGAGCGCCCTTGTCTTTACCACCATGCCCCGGGTCAATAACAATTCTTTTTACACCCAGCGCAAGCTGTTTCGCGATATCTTTTGATTGCTTCTTGGTATCTATTTTAGTTATGTTTTTTGGATCCGGTTTTTTCACCGGAGCCGTTTTTTCCCTGGTATTTCCTTTTCCTCTCAAGTCCATGACCACACGAAAGGGATGATCAAGGGTTTTCATTGAAAAAACATTATAATTATTTAAAGATTTTATATCCGCGACGACCCGAACTGAATTTTTTGTAAACTGTCCCGCTCTCGCGTAACTCAATAGATCATCATCTATTGGAATAATTTTTTTAAAATTTTCACCCAGTTTGGCATTGTCCAGATCAACATATAATCGCTGCGGTTTCTCTAAAGATGGGTCTCTTTTTAGAAGGTTGTGGGTAAAAGTTGTCTCCCCGTCCACATCAATAACAATTCGTGTATAATTGGGATTTGACCAGAAGCGTAGTCCTGTGACAGTTACTTTTGAGTTTTTTCCAACAGCTGTTTTTTGATTGCTGGTGTTAGCTTTTTTAGCCCCGCCCGTTTCATTTGTTTTCTTTTTTTTCCGGTCGGCAGCAGGGTTTTTCGGTTTAACATCTTTTTTCTTTGCGACTTTTTTTTTGCCCTTATCTGTGATTGAGCTGATTGCCAGTTCAGCTTTATTTCGATAATCACTGTTTGGGTATTTTTCTATTACATCGTTATAGTTTTCGATTGCCTCGTTGATATCCGAAGCTTTGTTTGAATACCGGGATAGCTCCTGGTACAATTTCCCGGTCATATAGAGGCTCACTGGAGCCCATTCCCCGTTAGGATCATGCCTGTATGCGGCCATGAATTTCCGTATGCAGGCAAGCCAGTTGTGACGGTATTTTCTTTTTGCCGGTGTTTTTAAAAGTAAATGATATGATGCCTCAGCCTGGTAGTATTTATCCTTTGCTGTTTTCTTATTATCCGTGGCATTAGAATTCCCATTTTTTTTTCGATCAATCGACTTAATATCCGCTATTTCTATTGCCGCTCTTTCTCTGTATTTGCTTCTTGGAAACCTTTTAATGATACGTTCGTAATTGTCAATCGCTTCTTTTTTGTCAGAAGCTTTGCGTGACCGTTTGTAAAGCTCGTAGTACACTTTCCCGGTCATATACAACCCGGCGGAAGCCCAGATTCCAGATGGATCATTCCTGTAAACAGCCTGATATTTTTGAACACAATACATCCAGTGCGATCTGTATTTTTGTTTTGTCGGGCTTTTTCTTAGTTTACTGTATGCCGCCTCCGCCTCAAAATAAAGCTCTTTCGAAGTTTTTGCTTCAGCATTCAGGGCAAGTAAAGTGATTGATATGCTTATCAACAGTATTAAGGCTGTATTATTTTTTAATGTCTGCATTCGTTAATTTAAAAATTCCTTTATCTGGCTTTTTAATTTATCAAGATAGTTCAAGGCATCCAGTGGCGTCATCCTGGAAATATCTATTCTATTTAACTGTTCAATAATCATTTTTTCCGGTTTTTGAAATAAATTAAGCTGCACATGTTTTTTATCATCCGCTTGCTTTTCCGGACCCTTTGCCGGTGATCTTCCGGCAGCATGATTATCTATTTCAATATCCCCAAGTATCTTTTTTGCCCGATGAATCACCATGTCGGGGATACCGGCCAAACGGGCAACCTGTATTCCGTAACTTCGATTGGTTCCGCCTTTCACAAGTTTCCGAAGGAAAATGATTTCATCATTCCACTCTTTAACCGCTATATTAAAATTATTCACTCTTTTTTTGGTTTGAGAAAGATCTGTTAACTCATGATAATGTGTCGCAAAAAGCGTCTTTACGCCGATATTGTTCAAATCATGCAGGTATTCGGCCACAGCCCACGCGATGCTCATTCCGTCGTAGGTGCTTGTACCTCTACCGATTTCATCCATAATGACAAGGCTTTTTGATGTGGAGTTATTTAATATATTCGCTGTCTCCTGCATTTCCACCATAAACGTACTCTGGCCCTGTGATAAATTATCCAACGCCCCGACACGGGTGAATATCCTATCTGTAATGCATATGGATGCTTTTCGAGCCGGAACAAATGCTCCCATTTGAGCCAGTAGCACCATAAGGGCCACCTGTCTTAATATGGTTGATTTCCCCGCCATATTCGGCCCGGTGATCACAAGTACTTGGTTTTCATCATTATCCATGGTCAATGAATTGGGTACAAATCTCTCACCGGTGATAAGTTTTTCAACAACCGGATGCCGCCCGTCCATAATCCGGATAATTCCTTCATTATTAATCTCCGGTCTGTGGTAATCATTCCGGTCTGAAATCTCGGCAAAATTAAGTAAGCAGTCAATCTCCGCGATGAATTTGGCAACAATTTGAATGGCCCGGTTGTTTTTTATGACCTCATCTCTCACCTGATTGAAAATTTTATACTCCAGTAAATTTCTTTGTTCTTCGGCATTCAGTACCTTTGATTCAAAATTCTTCAGTTCATCGGTAATGTAACGCTCAGCATTTACAAGTGTCTGTTTTCGGGCGTAGTGCGCGGGCACATTGTCTGATTTTGCTTTTGGAACTTCGATATAGTAACCGAAAACTTTATTGAATCTTACTTTTAATGCGGTGATACCGGTTTCGTTCCTTTCCTTAGCTTCGAGGTTTGCAAGCCAGCCCTTGCCGTCCCGGCTGATTCTTACCCATTCATCAAGCTCATTACTAAAACCGTCTTTGATTAATCCGCCATCTGTGATCACCGGGGGCGCGTCCTCTCTTATTGACTCATCCAGGAGATCGGCCAGAATCTGTAAATCCTGATCGTCTTCCTTCAGGACAAAAAGTGAAGATTCCAGCTGTGACAGGGATTCACTGACTTCAGGCAGCATATATAACGATTTTTTTAATGCCACAAGGTCCCGGGCATTGGAATGACCCATTGTTATTTTGGCTCCAAGCCGTTCAAGATCATGGACTGATTTTAAAAAATCTCTTAAATCTCTGCGAATATGGTTTTTCTCAACAGCCTCTTCCACTGCGTCCAGCCGTGATTTAATTTTTTCTTCTTCCATTAACGGATATCGTATCCAGTTTTTAAGAAGTCTTCCTCCCATGGCAGTCTTCGTCATATCCAGAATATCAAGGAGGGAACCATTTCGACTGCCGTCCTGAAGGTTAGCGATAACTTCCAGGTTTCTCAGGCTTAAGTTATCAATCCATAAATAATTGTCTAACTGGTATGTTTCTATTGAATTAATATGTTCAATATTCTGTTTTTGTGTTTCATGAACATAGGACAAAAGGGCACCTGCCGCACTAATTCCTGCTTTCATATTTTCACAGCCAAATCCTTCCAAAGAAAGGGTTCTGAACTGGTTGAGCAGTTTCTCACGACCTGACTTCGCTTCAAAATCGTTGGTTTCAAGAAATGTCTGAATATTTTCAGGAAAACCTTTTCTTATGGAATCAAATAGCGGATACTTTTTAACCGTCTCCGGAAATAAAAGTTCGCTGGGAGATATACGCAGAGTCTCATCGATTATATCAGAGAGATTATTTGATTCTGTCATCCGGAAAGTACCGGTTGAAATATCAAGATAGGAAAGTCCGATGCGATTGGAATCGTTCGCGACCGCTAGAATAAAATTATTTTTATTTTCTTTTAGCAGTTCATCTTCGACAATCATACCGGGTGTAATCACCCGTACAACTTCTCTCCTGACCAATCCTTTTGCCTCAGCAGGATCTTCTGTCTGATCGCATATTGCAACTTTACACCCATTGTCAATCAGACGCGCAATGTATCCCCTGGCTGCCTTGTGGGGAAACCCACACATGGGTACCGGTTTTTCGTCTTTTTTATTCCTGGAGGTCAGGGTAATTTCGAGTAGTTTTGATGCCTTTTCAGCATCTTCAAAAAACATTTCATAAAAATCCCCCATGCGATAGAAAAGAATGGCATCAGGATACTGCCCTTTTATGGACAGGTATTGTTTTATCATTGGGGTAATTTTGGGAGAACTCATGGAAAAACGTTAAATATTCCTTTTGTCATTCTATGTTTTGTCTATGGGCGCAGTATTCATCACAACAGTTTTTTCATCATGCCCTTCTTCCCTGCTTGTATATGAGGACTGAAGTTCACTTTCAAGCGCTGAAATTTTTTCAAGATGATTATTAATATCTGCTTTAAACCGCTTAACCTCTTTATTCGATTTCACAAGATTAAACACCGTAAAATATGAGGCAAAAATGAATCCCCCTAAGAAACAGGCAATATGCAGTAATATGCTGTAAAAATCAGGTGTGTTAGAATTACCAAAAAGATAGTTAAAAACCAGGCTCTGTTTGGCAAAGAAAAACTCCCTGTTTTGATATATGATTATCGCAATTAATGCTAAAATAATCACCCATATTGAGATTTTTACTTTTTTCATACTGTTTCTCCTGTGAGTTCTTTATCCTTACAATTCATCTGCCTATAAACTCATTTCCTTACATACAGATCCGCGCCTGAAATCTAAAGTTTGTTAAAATGCTCCTTAAGATTATTATAAGTTGTTTTTAAGTGTTCCGGAATGACCCGTACATCAGCAAAAACAGCCAGCGAATTTACATCACCAAACCATCTGGGTACAATATGAAAATGAAGGTGTTCTTCTACTCCGGCACCGGCGACCCGTCCCAGGTTCAGACCAATGTTAAAACCTTCCGGTTTCATGACTTTTTTTAATATTGAAACAGATTTATCCAGAAATGACATCAGATCGACCATTTCATTTTGATTCAGCTGGTCCAGTGAAGAAAGATGTCTCACCGGGGCCACCAGGAGATGGCCGTTAATGTATGGAAATTTATTCATGATGACCATGGTGACGTCCCCTTTGCAGAGGGTCAGATCATCATTTTCTGAAAGGGCCTGACAGAATATGCATTCATTTTCCTTTTCACCTAAAATATATGCCATCCGCCATGGTGCCCACATTGTTTTCATTATTTATATCCCAGCTTCCAGATCAAATTCATCATTCATTGATAAATATCGTAACCCGGTGGTAATAAAATTTACTCTTTTTAGCCTTAAAACTCAACCCTTTTTTATTTTATCTGGAATCATATTTACAAGGCGCTTTAGTCATTTTAGCGCACAAGGTACTTATTTTATAGGAACAAGCTCAATATCACCCCACATTCCGATTTTGTCACCCTTTATGATTACTATACCCTTTATATCATTGATATTTTTGCCATATTCAACGGCATCTGGAATATCTTTTTTTGAATGGACCCTATTCCCGATTGAAGTTGCAGCCGCATCAGCCAGAAAACATGATTTTGAAACGACACAAACCGCATCGGCTTTTCCCAGGCTCATGGAATGACCGATTGTACCTGATGAGGTGCAAATCGAAACAGGTTTGTTTTTGCAAATAACTTTGATTCCGATTCGCATACTCAGGTGTGATTTCCCCGCATAAATACCGATTGTAACTGGATGATCAAGTTTAAGGAAAATATCTCCGCCATTTTCAACCACTATTTTATCTGTTAAAGATAAAAGATCTTTTCCCACACACTCTGCAATGGCGCCGGCGACTGACGCCATGGGCCCAACACCCGCTTTTTCACCTGCGACTGCCATTTCCCTGATTATCAATGGAGCAGGACCGGTAATTTTTACCGGTTTCAACGTGCTTACAAATATCGGATTTTTATTGATATAGGTTTCAATATAATCCCTGTACTTTAAAACAACTTCTCTGGCTTCTTTTTCAATATTTCTTTCAGCATGAATATAAAGATCAGTCTCTTTCACAACCACCCTGAAATCAGAAAGATTTTCAAGTGTGACCCGTTTTCTGTAGAAACGGTTTTTAGTAGTATGATCAGGCATAATGAAGTCGAAGTGAGCTAAAGTGCACTAAAGTGCCTAAAGTTCCAGATTCGCAATAAGTTCTATCTTTTTTAAATAAAAATAGATAGAATTCGTTCACTATAGGCACTTGTTAAGTCTCCTTATTGGAGCAATCAAAGCCGGACCCTTTGGACTCGGATATTTATTATTTCCATCCAGCTTTTAGATAACAACCGGATCAGGTCTCATATCCCCGGGACACTGATCAAGAAAATATTGATCCGTCATTCCCGCAATAAAATCCCGTACTATTTCTGCACTGCCATGGTTGTCTCTATATTCATTTGAAATATCTTTTAAAAAGCCTGTGAAAACAACGGAAGAAGAGTTTTCTTTTTCAATGTCAGCCATATATTGCTCAAACAGCATTTCATATAATATTTCTATTTTTCCAAATGGTTTTTTTATTTCAGGATTTTGATAAATTTTTTCATAATTGAATTGCTTCAGCTCTTTCAAAGCATCCGAGATTTCCGGACCGAAAGAAATAGTTACATTCTGGAAACTATTTATTATGATATCACTGACAAGGTTGTAAACTATTGTTCCGTTTGTATCTCCCAGGATCTTAATACATTCATTAGGAAGATCCCCTCTTCGGATAATACCGAGACGAATGGCATCCTCAATATCTCTCCCAACATAGCTGATTGTATCGGTCATCCTGACGACACATCCCTCCAGCGTCATGGGTGTCAATTCGGTATCCGGATTATTTTTTTGTGTGTTCATTTCATTTTCAAAAGAATCAAATGATTTTTCTCTTTTTGGTTTAAGCTTTCTGTTATGTATCTCGCCATCATGGCAAAGAATACCGTCTAAAGTCTGAAGACACAGATTCCACCCTTTGCCGCCATGTTCCACTCTGTCAAGAAATTGAACACTTTGTATATTGTGTTGGAAATATCCGATATTCAACTTCCTGCATATTTTTGACAACATTTTTTCACCATCATGCCCAAAGGGAGGATGACCAATATCGTGTCCCAGGGCTATGGCCTCAATCAAATCTTCATTCAAACCCAGAAATCTTCCGATTGTACGTGCTATTTTTGAAACCAGCTGCACATGAAGAACCCTGTGAGTGATGTGATCATTCCGGATGAGATAAAACACCTGGGTTTTATCAATATATCTCGTATATGCCCTCGAATGGAGTATTCTGTCCGAATCTACTGAAAATGCCTGACGATATCCTCTCTCAAGCTTTTTGTCATTGTACCGCCTTATTGCGTTTTTATTCATAGCCGCAATGGGCGATAATCTCTCTTCTTCTTTACTGTTCAATGCTGATTTAATCCTGTTGAGAATGGAATCAGCATAAGGATCATATTTCTTCATTTGAAATCAACTTCTCCATGAGTTTTTTATAATCAATTCCTGCCGCTCTGAAACCTTCTTTTCCATATTTCATATTCGCTTCGATAATGTAAAATTTATTATTAAATAAACACAAATCAATTCCAACATCATCCCATTTGCACGCAGCAGCAGTACTGACAGCAAACTCCAATGCTTTTTCGGGAATGTTATCAAGAACAATACTGCCTCCCTGGGCGACATTACTTCTGAACTCGCCCGACTTTGAAATACGCCAGTACGCGTGAACTGCTTTTTTACCAATAACCACCACTCTTATATCCCTGTCGACAGGCATGTAGTCCTGGATATACGCAACATCAGTTGCTGCAAGGTAGCTATTAAGATCTTGGCGACAGTTAATTAGAAACACACCCCTTCCCATTGATGAACCCCTGGGGATCTTTCCGATAAATGGATAAGAAAATATATCACAGATTGTACTCTTCTGCCGTTTGCCATAAAAGACCCTGGTTCTGGGGTGTGCTATTTCAAGGAGTTCGAAGAGAGCAGATTGTTTTATCTTGTCCTGCGCACATTTGTATGTGTGGTAACTGGGAAACGTTTTCTTTCCCATAGCATCGAACAGATCAGCATAAAAAGTAGTCGGATAATATATTTTATCAGCCTTTCGGATAAGAACTTTTTCATCCTGACTGTAATCATAAAAATTCGGTCTGGCCCCGAGCGTGATTACATTCTTACATCCTGTTAAACGGGCTTCAAGTGCTATTACCTTCTTCAAGAAAGACCTCATATGGTAAACATTAAAATGTATGCTGTGATATACTTGTTAACACAGACGGATATTGTTTAGAAGTGGTTGCAGTATGATATCTTAATGAGGGAAGCCCGCAAAAAACTGTATAGGATTGATTTCTGCGGGCTCATAATCTTTAATGCTTATTCTTAGGGGTTTTTACCACAATTTTTGAATTCTATATGAGTCCAATTGTCCGGCTATGCCTTTTGGACATTTTTTGCGGAAGGCCCCTGATCTCCTTCTTCTACTTCAAAAGTAACTTTGTCGCCTTCTGTCAGAGTTTTAAATCCGGACATTTCAATCGCAGAAAAGTGAACAAAGATATCTCCTCCTTCTTCTTTTTCAATAAATCCGTAACCTTTTTTCCCACTAAACCATTTTACAATTCCGTTAGCCAAAATACTGCCTCCTTTTGCTTCATTTTTTTTGATTGCCCTTTTGCGAGTTAAAAAAATAATTTTCTTAAATCAGCTGCCGGGCATAAATACGCCACAACCGCAAATTGCATTTGGCAAGCATATGGTATATGATCAAAAAGTCAAGTAAAAAGATTTATTTTTTCAGTATTTTAATTCAACTTTTGTAGTATTGTAACAAACAAAATGAAACATTGTGTAGAAGTGTTTTTAAAACGTATCATATCTTTCACTTTTATAGTGATTGTAAATTTTCTTGACACCCACCACAACAAATTGTATTGATTTCTATAAATCATAGGTGAAACTTTATATAGGGTTACCGGTTCTTATCACTACTAAAATTTTTTCCTGCTCGGTTTTAATTTCAGTTTTTTAAAGGGATAAGAAATGAACAGAAGGAATTTCTTACTCAAAAGTGCTTTATGGATGTTGGGCGGCAGCACAGGGCTGGGTTTGTTTTCAAAATCAGCCGCTAAAGCGTCGATTAGAAAAAAAACATTTACAAATCCCCGGATTTCCCTGATCATTGATGATTTCGGTTATAACTTCTCTCAAGCCAAACGTTTTCTGGCATTGAAGGCCCCCATCACTTTCTCCATGCTGCCGGGACTCGAACATTCAAAGGACCTTTCAGGTTATATCCATGAGAAAGGTCATGAAATCATGCTCCACCAGCCCATGGAGCCTTACAATTCCAATCTTGATCCCGGACCCGGGGCATTGTATGTAGGCTATGGCCTGGAACAAACTACCGATATAATAGAAAAAAACATTATAAATATACCATTTGCGGTTGGCATTAACAATCATATGGGGTCAAAATATACATCCTGTGATACAGAAATGAATTTTGTAATTAAAACCATAAAGAACAACGGATTGTTTTTTATTGACAGTCTGACATCATATGATTCGGTCGCGTATAAGACCGCGAAAAAATTCCAGGTCGATGCCGCATGCCGGAATATCTTTCTCGATAACAATCCGGATAAAAAAGCAATTCTGGCTCAACTCACGAAACTTAAGTATCGTGCTGAAAGATTCGGCAGGGCTATCGCTATCGGACACCCCTTTTCTGTGACCGCCCGCGCTATCGATCAGTTTTTAAAGAAATTGAATCACACAACTATTTCTCTTGTTCCGGTTTCCAACATTCTTCATCATTAATATAACACGAACCTATCTCTAATATTGTGATAAGGATTGAGGGCAAGGCACATACCAGTAAATACCCGAATCCAAAGAGCCCGGTTTTTATTACCCCTGCAAGGGGATTGATTTTAATGGTTGTGTAATCTGTATATGACCTAATCCTGTATCCAGCTTTCACTTCAACGTCATTCCGGCGGAGGCCGGAATCCAGGGGAAATCCCACTTAAGTTAGTAAAATATTCTTATCTGGTTGAAACGATTAAAATAAAAAGAGCGGTAAAAAAAATTACCGCTCTTATCTATTCGCACACAGAATTAAATTTCCAGTTTGCCCAGTCTACTTCACAATATCACCAACTTCAAATTTTTTCCCACTAACTACTTTTCCTTCTGAGTATGAACTTTCAACATTAGTCAGTTTAATCACACCTATTTTCTTATACTTTATTTTTAATACTTTTCCCGTTGACGGATCTTTGATTACTTTACCTTTTCTATAAATAGTAATTTTTTGACCGGATTTAAAACCAACATTTTCTCCCTTGTTTAATGATATAATCTTACCGTCAACATCAGCCACCACGGCTTTACCTTCCGGCGGCATGGCCTTAACAGCTCCACCGCCTACGCCGCTGCCGCCAACGTTAGACGAGGTTATTTTCATGGCAACTTTTTTGATCGCTCCTCTCAGCACCTCGGTAGCCGCTTTTTCATTATAACTTTCACCGCCGCCGTATCCCATGACTTTTACTGTTGTTGATGATTTACTGTGGCTTCCGCTGTCCGCAAACACAATTTCGCCTGTGGCTGCATTAACCATACGCACATCTACAGTCGCATGGTAGCCCTTCTTTGACATGCTGAATCGGAAGCCGCCGCCGCTGCCGCCGCTCTGTCCGTACTCAGTCACCGCACCTGTAATAATGTATTCCACACCGAGGACCTTACCTATTTTTGCAGCCGTAGACGGATCTATCCTTCCGGAAACACCCAGATCCTGCTCCTTTAAGAGGGAACTCAGTCGATCTCTTTCCATCATCCTGAATTTACGAACTTTAACAAGCTCAGTGGTTAAAATGTCCGAAGCACCCCTGCCGATTCTCCATCCGCCGTGCTGGGATTTATTTTCAAAATCCATCACAGCGACACGAGGGGGTTTGCAAATCGCAGTTGAAGCAAATAAAAAAACAGCTATACATATCAATATTCCTATTTTGTGTAAACGAGTCATAGTCATTAACCTCCATTTCATTCGGTTATTATTTCTCCGGCACCTTATCTTTTGGCTTACCGAAATTTTATTACCTTATTGTACTTTCATGATAATTTTGCTCTTTGTAAGACGTGTAACCTTTAATCTGTTTTTCTTGCAGAATTTTGACCGGCTCAAACTCCTGGCCAAATTCCTAGAATCACCATCATATTCAACTTCCATGTTCTGCATCCCGCCAGCAAACTCTTCCGCAATCACATCAACCACCCCTTCAAATGATCTTAACAGCTCTTCAAGTTCCATAATACTGTTAAAATCAACCCCGTGGATTTCCAGTGCGATACTGGAACTGACTGCAGCCGGAAGACGTGTGACTTCCGACATCATGATATCAGCGCACATTTCAGATGAGAGCCTTATGGCTTTATTTAAAGCGGCGTCCGCGCCACCGCTGAAAATTCTAAGATCTGGAGAGCCGCTGTCCAGAAAACCGTTTCCATGTGAATCAGCATATTTCATGGCCACATCATGATCCACCAGCAGTGTTACACCGTCGAATGTATTCCCCACGTTGCGCTGGTATACAATTTCACCGGTATCCACCCGAAGGACTTTGCTATAAATCTGGCAAACGGCCTGATGGATGTTTCCATTTCCGGTGCGGCGCGCGTCGAGCTGGATCGTACCTGTCACTAAAAGATCCATTCCCTTTACCCCTGAACCCGAAACCTTACCGGATTTTTCCAATTTCTTCCTTAGTTTTTTAAGATATCTTGGATCAACCACTTTAAATCCAGCTTCAATGAGTCTCTGACCGATAACCGTCTCAATCCTCCCGGCTATACCACTGATCCCCGAGGATGAATAATAACGTGACATAATTGACAGCTTGGATCTTTCAGGTGCCATAATAATTCCGACGCGCCATTGCCTCAATAATCCTGAGTTTCTGAGAATCTCTGTCACAGGCGTAATACTGACCCGGGCCTGGATCAGTATACGGTACATTTCCCCATGTTCCTCCCTCAGGATTTCATAGCTGTTGATAAACCCACCCGCCTTTGAATAAATTCTGTCTTTTACAACCTGGAAATTCTCAACAAGAGTCTCAGAGGTGACATATGCTCCAACCACACGCTCAACAGCTTCTCTTCTTGCGTTCGCCAGCGCGCGCTTTTTGTCACCGACAGGATCACCGGTTTCAGTAGTTTCTCCCCAGACTGTCACGGTTCTGACTTCAGGTAATGTATCGTCAGATTGCGCGTTTACAGTAAAAACAAAAAAGCACAAGCAAAAACATAGAGCCGTTTGAATGTTTCGTTTCATAACAAAAATTTCTCCATATTTTTCATTAAATGTGATGGTCTCGTAAAAAGTCCGAATGAGACGGTTTCGAAAAAAGTTCAAATTCAAGGCGTGCAAATTTCGTAATCATGAAGCGTACTTATAGTACGTTGAATGATTGCGAAATGCAGCACAACGCAGAAGTTGGACTTTTTACGAAACC
>JAUVGT010000091.1 GCA_030593645.1 Deltaproteobacteria bacterium | reverse complement strand
AGACTGCTGATAAAATTGTGACGCAGATCAGGGATATGGATAAGAATAGAGAGCTAAAATTTTTTATGATGGAGGTATTTGAATATTTCGGTATTGATGTTGAACCGGTTGATGAACATATTTATCACCTGAAACCTACCTTAAGGTTCAATGAAGAGTTTTGCTGGCTCCATGATGGGGGCGATTTAACCGTTACATTTGATCGCAGTACAGCCGTTGCAAGGGAGGATCTTACATTTTTAAGCTGGGATCATCCCATGGTGATCGGTTCGATAGAAATGCTCCTGGGAACAGAAAAGGGAAACTGTGCTTTCGCGGCTATAGAATATGAGTATGACCAATCGATTATCCCGGAAATGCTCAAAAAAAATCGGTTATTGGCAAAAAAAGAAACCGAGAGCCTGGTAAAGAAATGTCTCGAAAAAATGACTAAGCAACTGGGCCATGAAATATCGCGTCTGAGGGTGCTTTCAGAGATAAATCCAAATATAAGGAAAGAGGAAATCGAATTTTTAGTAAATGAAAAAAAAGTATTGTACGACTATATTTCCAGGTCCAGATTAAGGCTTGATGCGGTGCGGGTCATCATTTCAGGAAATTTAGGGTTCGCGCAAAAATAAATTCATAAATTTTAAGGGTCGAGGCGCCCAGTCGGCAAGGCGCAAAAGCGCAGAAATATCAAGCATATTTCGAGCTTTTGCAACGCAGCCGAATGGGATGATTCGCCCCTTAAAATGTGAAGTTATTTTTGCGTGAGCCCTTAGACTGTACTGCATAGAAGTGATACGAATATTGGGGAAATCATAAAGCCCGGTCAATCCTGACCGGGCTTTTATTATTTGAAATGGATTTTTATTAAAAAATTTGCATTTTTTCCATACTTCTTTCAACGAAATGTTTTAAAAGTTTTTTCTGAGACTCATTAAGTTTTGATTTAGGCGTCCAGTCGGATGTACGGCTATCCTTATATTTTTCATCGGAAATATTCTCAAAATAGACCATATAAGAAAGCACATTTTTTGAGAGCCCGATAACTCTTTCCAGACTCCTGGCAAGTCAGATTTGTCCATTATTAATAACAAAAAGTGTTTCAAGGTACTTTTGATCTAGAATAGTTTTATAATCCGATTCTATTACATCTTCTCCCTTTTTTTTCTTGGTAATATAGTAGCCGCTTCTAATACTGGTCATTTGGATCAATGCGATTTTGTCCTCCAATTCATCGATAAATATAAAACGAGAGGTATCATGATGTGTTGAATCACCACTATTATAAAAAGCGCGTTCCGTGCTTTCTTTTTGGTCACCTTGAAAAATCAGTTCAGCCCCGACTTTTATTTTAATCTTCGGCATTGCTGATGAGTACAGAATATTATCTTCAACATGCCTGTCGATTTGCATAGACGCGCAGCTGAAACAAAAAATCGAGACCATCATAAGTAATAGAAACTTGAAAACGTTCATGTCAATCTCCTTTATACATTATCTAACCCAAGTTCTTTCATTTTATCCAGATTCGGTCCTCCTGTTACAGGATCCCAACCGGCAATACTATAAAACTCACTGATTAGTTTGTCATTATCGATCGTAACACCCTTAAGGGGACCCTTTTTTAACGGAGGTGTGCCGATAGCCCTGCTGTTCATTTTATGATCTTCCGGTTTGATTCCTTCCCGAACATTGAAAACCTTACGCAAAGCAAGAATTCGTTCACCTGTCTTGAGATATTCGTCCGGAGTTATGCCCCATCCGGTGACCGCGTTGATGTATTCAACAACAGGAAGGGTGATGGATATGGCTCCGAGTTCGCACATTCCACACGCGTTTACAAGCTGCATATAAAAAGAACCTGCGGCATACAGCTGTATATTTTTTGATGTTTTATCCTTTGCACTCCGGACCATTTTTTTAATAACGGGATATTTTTTTTGAATGCCAAACAGGCCGGGGTAAGCAAAACTTGATATGGTATGATGTCCCGGTGTGGGTTCACATTGATACGCGATGGCAAATCCCGGATCGAGCCTTGGATCATGCATGGGGAGTTCCTGACCTCCTGCGTGAATGGCGTATTTTTCAGAACCCTTTTTGATCTTGAGAGAAGCTGCTTTTACACCGTCTGCCAGGATATCACCAAAACCTTCACGATTGATAATCATTTCAGTTAGTTTAATAATTTCTTCTGTTTTGCCCCATGACAGATTCAGGCCGTTTGTTTGATTTTTATCGATGAGTCCGTTTTCAAAACATTCTATCGCAAAAGCCACACTTCCGCCGGTTGAAATGGTATCGATCCCCGCGCGATTACACATTTCATTGATTTCGATGATCGCATCCAAATCATCATGAAGTATGAGACCCCCAAACGCGCCAATTGTTTCGTATTCCGGTTTGTGACCTTTTGTCCCGCTGTACCGCCCCTTTTCGATGTTCACGATACCGCCGCAGCCGAGCGGGCATGACTGGCAGGCATATTTTCGGGTTTGTCGTTTCAAAACACTTTCATCAGAAGTTTTCGCGGCCCTGTGCGCGGGATAATCAGACAATCCCGAACCCGCCCAGTTTTTAATCGGCATATCTCCGACCAGTGCTGAATACAATGTAAAACCGGGTGTCCCGAATTTTCTTAAGATTTCTCTGACTGTTCCAGCCTGAGCCGGTACGGAAATACCGGTCCAGGCCATGATTTTACTGAAAAAATTAAGGAAACGGGCGTTGAATTTATCAGGGGTCTTTCTTTTTTTAAATTCATTAATAAATATTTTGTTGATTTTCTTTAAAACCTCAGGCTTTGCCACAGGTGTTTTTTGTTTTCCGCGTACAGCGAATGCCTTTAAGTTTTTACTCCCCATTACAGCACCCATTCCGCATCTTGCCGCGATCCTGCCCTTGTCAGTCACAATACCTGAAATCAGGGAAAGTTTTTCTCCGCTTATTCCGATCGAACATACCTGCAGCCGTTTGTTATCCAATTGTTTTTTAACGATTGTTTCTGTTTCGATTGTATCTTTACCCCAAAGGTCTGAAGCGTCTTTAATCTCAATGCCTGTATCTGAAAGGAAAACCCATACCGGTTTTTCAGCCTTTCCGGTAAAAAAGACGGCATCGAAACCTGTCCGTTTAAGTTCACGTGAAAAAAAACCGCCGACATTGGCATCCCCCCAGCCCCCAGTCAGCGGGGATTTACCGACTACCATTAATCGGCCTGAAAAATAAGCTCCTGTCCCGGTCAGCAAACCAGAACAGAATCCCAGATGGCTATCCGGTGATAAAGGATCGATTCCGGCTTTCTGGTTTTGTGTAATAACTGCAGCACCCAGTCCGTATCCTGATAGGTATTTTTTATAAAATGTTTCATCGGGTTTGATTTCTTTGGACGATCCGTCTGTCAGATTCACGATCAAATATTTTCCAGTATATCCGCCGGCCATGTGTGAGCTCCTTTTGGGTGGTTTTACCAGTTAACAAACTCTAAGTATCCTCTGAATCCGAATATTTACTTCAATTATCCGGACGATATATCAACCCCCTGCCGTAGGTCTTACGCATACAATTTCACAGTCTTCATAAATTTTTTCCCCAGTATCGACCTGTTCCCCGTTGATAAAATAAGCAATTTTTCCATAATTTTGTAATTTTACTTTTTTGATGATTTTTTTAATTTTAGTACCCGGCGTAGCAGTAATGGTAATCCCATCCTGTTGATTATACTCCTCAATGCCTGATTTTTTTCCAAGTCCGGAATATAGTTTAAGTACTATTTTAATATGATCATCAGTCATGCAAGAGGGGCTCCTAATAAATTCTGAATATTATTTTATAAATTATTACGCGGGGTAATGAAACAAATTTGAGCTCGCCACCATTCCATTATTCCAGTTTTATTATTTTGAAAGTGTAATTACCATTATTTTAGAAAAATTATTTCGATCCCGAACCGGTACATCAGTCAATTAACTAACGGTTTCTGCTTTGTAAGGATAAAATTTTCAACACTTCATCAACAGTTTCATCATTGACACTGGCCACAAGAAACTTTCCTTTTCGTTCTGTCTCTATCAATCCCGCGTTCGTTAGCTCTTTCAGGTGATGTGATATTGTGGGTGCTCCGATCTTTAGGTTTCCAATGATATCTGTAATAAAGCACTCTGAACATTCGGTTTCATAGGTGGCCTCATATTCCTTAACAATTTCAAGGTATAGTTCGAGCCGGTTAGGATTCGACAATGCTTTAAATATTTTTGAAAGTTGTTTGGTATCCACAATAAGAGTCGCATTTTTGTTTTTTGAAAATTTGACAACTATCGAAGTGTATATATTTTGTTTTTTACCCTGTCAAGACTTTATTGTAACTTTAATACCACTTCTATAAACCAAAAAGAATCAATTGACCATCAGCTATCACTGATGTATCTTAAAAAATTAATTGTAAATTAAGGGCTCGCGCAAAAATAACTTTACATTTTATGCATCTCGGATTCAGGCCATCTTTGCCCGATCCTCGACTCCAAAATCCTCGGAATAGCCTGCTATACCTGCGGTTTTGCAGTCTCAGATCGAACAAATCTGGCCCAATTCCGAGTACCTAAAATGTAAAGTTATTTTTGCGCGAACCCTAACTACCATCTTGTATTGATAATAAGTAATGAGCCATGCTGAAAAAAACTCTTAAGTATCTACTATTTTTGATCTGTTCGTTGATTTGTTTTGCAAATGTGCATGCAGTACAAAATATTGAATTGCCTATCCCCGTATTTGTAAGTATTCAGCCCCAGGCATATTTTGTGGAACGAATCGGGGGGAAGCGTGTTTCGGTGGATGTGCTGGTTTTACCGGGAAAGAACCCGGCAACATATGCCCCCACACCAGGGCAGATGACAAAACTATCAAAAGCCAGACTGTTTTTCAGAATCGGTGTGTTGTTTGAAAATGTGTTAGTACCGAAGATAGAGAATAATATAAAGCAGCTAAAAATCATTGATACAAGCAAAGGGATCAAATTACGCAAAATGAAGGAAAATCCTTTTCTTGATCAAAAAAAGGAAGAAACAGATGATCATCGGCATGATGCAGGCGGTTTTGATCCCCATATCTGGCTGGATCCGATGATTGTTAAAAAGCAGGCAAAAACGATACTCGACGCCCTGATATCATTTGACCCGGATGGGAAATCAGAATATTTGACCAATCACCATATATTTGCACGGGAACTGGATACACTTCATGAAAAGATTGAGCGGGCTTTGGCACCATTTAAAGGCGGTAAGATTTTTGTTTTTCATCCCGCTTTTGGGTATTTCGCGGATGCTTATGGATTGACACAGGTGGCAGTGGAAATTGAAGGCAAAGCGCCAAAGGGAAAGGATCTCTCCAGGTTTATAAAAAATGCAAGACAGGAGAGAGTGCGCGTCATTTTTGTCCAGCCCCAGTTCGATCAGAATGCAGCTGGAAAAATAGCCGGTGCCATTAACGGGGTAGTCATACCTCTTGATCCGCTTGCCCGGGATTATATCAAAAACCTTGAAAAGATAGCGGAGACCATCGCGAAAATTTTTAAAAAATAAAGAATAAGCACCGGCAGGGCGATGTTAATTCTTCAAACTTTGTTCGCTTCAGATAAATAAGGAGTCATCAATGTCAGCCAACAGCGTTGTTGATATTCAAAATGTAACCTTTGCGTACGCAAAAGAGCCGGTTCTGGAAAATGTGAACCTTTCGGTTGAACCGCATGATTTTGCAAGTATTGTGGGACCGAACGGAAGTGGAAAAACCACGCTGCTTAAACTGCTTCTCGGTTTAATCAAACCTGATACAGGTGAAATCAAAGTATTTAATCATACTCCCAAAAAATCCAGGTTCAGGATGGGATACATACCGCAGTATATTGATCTTGATCTACATTTTCCGGTCACCGTATTGGATGTGGTACTGATGGGCCGTCTTGGCCACGGCCTGGGCGGCAGGTTTTCAAAAGAGGACAAACAAGCGGCCAGTGCCTCTCTTGAAGAAGTCGACCTGATTGATCGGGCTGGCCAGCAGTTCAGTGAGCTGTCAGGGGGGCAGAGACAAAGGGTATTAATCGCAAGGGCCTTGACCGGAAATCCTGATTTACTTCTTTTGGATGAACCCACCTCAAACATTGATCTTAGGGTAGAAAAAGTCATGTTTGATATGCTCCAGGAATTAAACAGCCGCATGACCATTATGATCGTGTCCCATGATATGGGATTTGTTTCACAGGTCGTAAAAAGTGTAATCTGTGTGAACCGGAAAGTGGTGGTCCACCCCACCAGTGAAATCAACGGCGAGATAATCCAGGAGATCTATGGAGCGGATCTGCGCATGATCCGTCATGATCATCGATGCAGTGAAGGAGGGCATGAACATGATCGAGATTGTAAAAGCCCTTTTTGATCCGGACAATGAATTTTTACGCTTAGCCTTTATCGTGGGAACCTTATCCGCTTTTTCTTTCGGTATCATCGGGACCTATGTGGTAACAAGAAGAATCAGTTACCTGGCCGGCGCGATTTCACACTGCGTATTCGGTGGAATCGGCGCGGCACTCTATGTACAGAAGAAAATCGGAATCGAATGGTTTGACCCCATGTATGGTGCCGTGATATCCGCGGTGTTGGCCGCTGCGATTATCGGTCTGGTCAGCCTTTACGCGAAACAGAGGGAAGACACAGTCATAGGCGCGCTATGGGCTACAGGCATGGCCATCGGTCTTCTGTTTATTGACCTCACCCCGGGATACTTTGATATTACCAGCTATCTGTTTGGTGATATACTGCTGATTTCTCCCAATGACATTAAGCTGGTATTATTACTTGATATTATCGTTATCGTATTAACGGTTTATTTCTATAATAAACTTCAGGCCATCTGCTTTGATGATGAATTCGCCAGACTCAGGGGAATCCATTCAGATATTTACTACATACTCCTTTTATGTCTGACCGCCCTGACCGTAGTCCTTTTGGTCCGTGTAGTCGGAATCGTTATGGTCATTGCGCTGTTGACGCTCCCGGCAGCTGTCGCCGGTCAGTTTGCGAAAAAGCTCTGGCAGATGATGATTCTTGCTGTCATTGTATGTATTGTTTTTATATGGTCAGGCCTTGGACTGAGTTACATATATGAATTATCAAGCGGTCCCACAATTATAGTAATCGCTGGATCAGTATATCTGGCCGTGGCAGCGGGCGCCCGTTTGTTTAAAAATAATTAATCACCTTTCAAATAAGAATCTATTTTTATTGCAGCAAATAGAACTTGATCCTATGTGACACAGTTTCATCCACGGGAATGACTTTTTGTCTGCTTTAGTGATTAGGTTCTCTCTGACTGTTTAAATCTTTCCTAAGGGCTCGCGCAAAAATAACTTCACATTTTAAAGGGCGAATCATCCCATTCGGCTGTGTTGCAAAAGCTCGAAATATGCTTGATATTTATACGTTTTTGCGCCTTGCCGGCTGGGCGTCTCGATCCTTAAAATTTGAGAATTTATTTTTACGCGAACCCTTAACCATAAAAGAGTGTGGATATTTAAGTGGTTATAATTCACACTCCGTTGCACACCCGCAAATTGACCAACCAAAACATTTTTTATGTTTAACCGGGGTAATAGCTTCATGATTTTACAAACTTTTTACAGATGTTTTACTTTTCGATGACGACATATTTGTCTGCCTGTTTCATAATTAGATAAAAATCCATTTCTAAATATGAAAGGAGCACTATTATGTTACGAATCATTTCGTCGCGATATTATATGGTCATCATATTTTCATTGATCATTATGGTTTCCGGTGTATTAGCGGAAGCTAATGAAAAAAGTGAAAACAGCCTGACAATACCATGGGATGAGTTTAAGAAGTTTTTACCTCTTGATAAGAACGAGATTGTTCTGTCCATGGAAACATTTCAAAAGCTGTTGGAACAGACCGGTGTTAAAACCATACCTCCCCATATGTTGAAGCAGGGAAATGTTGTGCTTACACCTGGTGAATTTAAAAAGCTGGTGGGGCGGATGAAAGCTCCGACTGAGCCGGATATTAAACCGCCGTTTGATTATTTGATTACAAAAGCGGCTTATTCAGGGAAGATGAGTAAAAACAGTACATCATTTACTGCAATTTTTGACATTCATATTTTAAAATCTGATAAATATCTTAAAGTACCCCTTTTGCATCAAAATATTGCACTGGAAGAGATATCCGTAAACAACGAGACCGCGCTTGTTGTGAGTGAAAATGGTTATCATCATATTATGCTTTCAAAACCCGGAAGGTATCAGGCCACGGCTTTGTTTTCTCTAAAATCATCAATTGAAAAGGGTCCTCACAAAATCGATTTTAACATCAAACAAACTCCAATTACGCTTTTCAAACTTGAGTTTCCGATTGAAAAGATTGATGTTGAAATTCCCCAGGCCAGACAGATTTTAACCGAATCAAAAGGTAAAAGTACCGTGGTATCGGCTGTGGTGGCTCAGGGCAATGCCATCAGCATACGCTGGAGAAAAAAGGCGGAAATCGTAGAAAAGATACCGCCAAAGTTGTTCGGTGAGGTATATCATCTTGTTTCTATTGATGACGATGCATTGAAAGTCAGTACAGAGATCAGTTATAATATCCTTCATAAGGAAATTGACAGCCTGCGTTTGGCAGTACCTGATGAATTCAATATACTCAGTATCACGGGAGATGGTGTGGGTGAATGGCAGGAAAGCATAGATGGCAAATTTCGGGAAGTCATGGTTCCCTTCACATATAGTAAAAAAGGGAATGTTTTGATAAATATTGCATCGGAAATACCCCTGTCTGAAAAAGGTATTACAAACGCGTTTTCAGGTATCAAGACTTTGGATACGGTTCGGGAGACAGGATTTGTGGGCATTGAATTGAATACAAGTGCTGAAGTAAAGGTGGCTGAAAGTGCGGGTATGGAAAAAGTTGCCGCGCAGAAACTCCCACGGCGTTTATATAATAAATCAGTCAAGCCGCTGATCTATGCCTTCAGGTATTTAAAACACCCATACAGCCTGGTGCTCGATATCAAGAAACACGAAAAAATCGCCGCACCGGTGGCGACAATAAATTCAGGGAGTGTGGTCACACTTTTTACTGAAGATGGTAAGGTTGTGCACAGGCTTGTTTACCAGATGAGAAACAGCGCGAAACAGTTTCTGGAGATAAAACTTCCGGAAAAAGCGGATATATGGAGTGTGTCTGTCGATAATAAACCGGTTGAATCCTCACTGAATGGGCAGGGAAAGCTACTTGTACCGCTGATTCGTTCTCGCCTGGTAGATCGACGGCTTTCCAATTTTCCTGTGGAAATCATTTACTGTCAGGTTGAAGACAAATTTTCATTTTCAGGTTCAAAAAAATCGAGTCTTCCGAATGTTGATCTCATGATCAGCCAGTTGATCTGGTCAATATATCTACCGAATGACTATTCGTTTCATTATTTTGACTCCACACTTGAAAAAGAAGAAATCATCAGGGGCGTTAATGTATTTTCAGGCGCGCAAAGACAGTATGATGAAAATGTAATGCAGGAACTAAACCGGTCGGGAAACAATAGCAATAAAGCCATTGGTAAAGAGCAACTGCGGAAAATTTATAAAGGCAAAAATTATCAAAGTAAATTCAGGAACATGCCGCTCAGACAGGAACAAATCACAAATCAGCTAACCGCGGAACTTGAATTCAGTAATCGCTTAAATATGCTGGCTCAGCAGGCGGATCAGCAGGGGATAGCCTACAGCGGGAAAGGAACAGCCGGAATCATGCCGATTCAAATAGAAATTCCGACCGGCGGACAGGTATACAGGTTTGCCAAAACGATTATTACGAGTAAAGATCCTTTGAATATTAACATGGCATATACTCAGAACCTTATTACTAAAGGAGTCATCTGGGCAGTGATATTGCTGTTAATCGGGCTGATATATATAATCAGAAACAGGATTAAAGGGATATTTATTCTTGTAAAAGATGGCTTTAATAATTTACGGAGGTATTACTTAAGCCATGAACAATTATTTAATCAGGCCGTGCAATCATCAATGACCACTTATGTACTGCTTGGATTATTTATCGCCGGCAGCTTTATTTCAAAATTTATCGCGCTGCCTTTATTTGTTCTTTTCTGGATCAGTTTTTCCTATCAGGCTGTTTTGTATCGAAAAAATAAAAAACATAATATGCAAACCGCCCGGGAAACAAAGGATATCGTTGATTCTTAGTTAAAGCCGCTGAATACTGTTGACAAACGGAATGTTTAAGTGTAAATAAATAGAAAATATAAGGATTATCATAAGGATTATCAAAAAATCATGAAATTAATAACCGCTTACACACTTATTCATCATCATCATCACCATCTTCTCTCTGGAGAAGGAACAGGGGATGATTGCCCATGAGCAAGTAACAGCAATTAACGAAAATAAAACCCGGTTCCTTCTGGAACCGGGTTTTTTGTTTTTAGGGAAAGGACACATTATGTTAACAATTGCTACTCAAAAATCAGGCCGCTTAAGCAAACAAACCCGTAAACTATTAACCGACGCGGGTATGAACTTTTGTAATGACCAGCCTGCTCAACTCAAATCGACCGCGCTAAACTTTCCGATCCAGGTTCTTTTCCTGCGGGACGATGATATCCCGGACTGTGTTTCAAGGGGTGTGGCTGACGCTGGGATTGTGGGTGAAAACGTCTGTTTTGAAAAAGACAAACCAATTAAGATTGTAGAAAAACTCGGATTTGCCAAATGCCGTCTTTCAATCGCAATGCCCAAACAGGCGCATTATGAGTCAGCGCAGGATTTAAATGGTTTAACCATCGCGACTTCATATCCGGTGACCCTTGGAAAATTTTTAAAAGAAAAAGGGATTGACGCGTCAATACAATTAATAAGCGGCTCTGTTGAAATCAGCCCGGGTATCGGCCTTGCTGACGCGGTATTTGATATCGTCAGCACGGGAAGTACATTGATCAGTAACGGTCTTAAAGAGGTTGAAACCGTTATGAAATCAGAATCTGTTTTGATCGCAGGCCAGGATCTTGATGTGGAAAAATCACAGATACTTGAAAAGCTTTTGTTCCGGATTCGGGCGGTTAAAAAAGCCGGAAGCCATAAATATATTCTCCTGAACGCACCGAATTATGCGATTGATGAGATCAGCCGGATTTTACCGGGTGTAAAAAGTCCCACTATTATGCCCCTGGCGATGGACGGATGGAGCTCCGTGCATACGGTGATTAAAGAGGATGAGTTCTGGGAAAATATTGAATCCCTGAAAAATGCGGGCGCCCAGGGAATACTGGTGGTGCCGATCGAGAAGATGATAATATAAATTGTATATGTGAACAGAGGGAGAAACAAATGTCTGACATTAACTCATTGATCCGAAAGAACATCAGGATGCTGACGCCCTATTCATCCGCCAAGGATGAATTTGACAGCAGTGAAGAGAATATCCTGCTTGATGCCAATGAAAATTCAATCGGATCGGTATCAGATTATACCGCAAACAGGTATCCTGACCACCTCCAAAAAAAGCTGAAAAAAATACTTTCCGATACTAAAAACATTGATCCAGGGAAAATATTCCTGGGCAACGGAAGCGATGAGGCGATAGATCTTTTAATCCGGGCTTTTTGCGAACCACGCAGGGAGAAGATTATGATACTGCCGCCGACCTATGGTATGTATGAAGTGTGCGCCGCGGTAAATGATGTGGGGGTTGTGGAGGCGCCGTTGACCGGGTTTTTTGACATCGATCTTTCGGAAATCGCTCGAAAAACCGATCCGTCAGTCAAGTTGATTTTTATCTGTTCACCAAACAATCCAAGTGCGAACTGCTTTGACCCGGATATGATGGCGTCTTTGCTTAAAGAATTTCAAGGGATTGTGATTATCGATGAAGCATATATCGATTTTGCGCCGGATAAAAGCTGGCTTTCAAACCTGGATGAGTATGATAATCTCGTGGTCCTGCAGACATTTTCAAAAGCATGGGGCATGGCCAATATTCGATTGGGTATGGCTTTTGCCTCTGAAGAGATCATTGATGTTTTAAATAAGATAAAATATCCGTACAATATTAACGGTCCGGCACAGGAGATAGCGATACAGGCGCTTAACCAACCTGACCGGCAGGAAGAAATGGTTAATGGAATTCTCAAACAGAGAGGTAAACTTGCCATGGAATTGGATAAGCTGCCTGTCGTCGGAAAAATATACCCTTCGGAAGCCAATTTTTTGCTGGTGAAAGTAACGTCCGCTTCAAAGGTTTACAAACACCTGTTAAAAGATAAGATAATCGTACGGGATCGGTCAAAAATGCATTTATGTGAAGAATGTATCCGCATCACGGTGGGGACGGCAGAACAGAACAAAAGATTGATTGAGTCTTTGAAGGGTTTGGTGGATTGAAAAACAAAAATGATAAACCAATAATAACAGACGGAGTAAACGATGAAAACGGTAATCATTAAATACAACGCGGGGAACATATTTTCCGTGGAATCCGCGCTAATAAGACTGGGAGTGGAAGCGATTGTCACTGATGATCAAGATGAAATTTCAAACGCGGATAAAGTTATTTTTCCGGGAGTGGGGGAGGCCGGATCCGCGATGGAAGATATAAAAAAGAAAAATCTTGATAAACTGATACCGGATCTTCGCCAGCCATTTCTCGGTATCTGCGTGGGTATGCAGCTCCTTTGCAAGTATTCATCAGAAGGTGATACAAAAGGGATTGGGATATTTGATGAACATGTCGATCTCTTCCCACCGGAAGAAAAAGTGCCGCACATGGGGTGGAACAGTATTACATGGTCGAAAAGCCCTCTTTTCAGAGGATTAAAGAAAGGGTGCTTTGTTTATTTTGTGCATAGTTATTACGCCGCTAAAGGAGAGAACACATCCGCGGTGGCAGAGTATATTATACCGTTTTCCGCGGCCCTGGAAAAAGATAATTTTTACGCGGTACAGTTCCATCCCGAAAAAAGCGGTAAAACCGGTGCGAAGATATTGAAGAATTTTTTGGATATTAATAGGTCTTAATAAAAGATGAACATTGAC
>JAUVGT010000025.1 GCA_030593645.1 Deltaproteobacteria bacterium | reverse complement strand
TTTGAACTTTTTACGAAACCGTCTAATTCGGACTTTTTACGAGACCATCATACTTGCGTGGTAAAAAATGATCAATATAACTCGAAAAGAAGCAAGAGAATTTATTTTAAAATATCAGAACATCTATAATCCCAGACAGTTAAAATCAGATGATGAAATTATCAATTTCATTCAAAAAGTAGGATGTATTCAATATGATCCGCTCAGCAAGATTGCAAAGAATGCGGACTTGGTTCTTCAAAGCCGTTGTAAAAACTATTCTGAAAAAACACTTTATCGATTACTGTATGAAAAAAGAGCCCTATTAGATGGTTGGGATAAAAATATGTCGATTTGGTCTGTAAACGATTGGCCGTATTTTAGTCGAAAAAGGAAAGCCTTTAAAAGCCGGTACAAAAGCAGAGTCGCCGAGTTTAAATCTGTAAAAAATGAAATTAAAAAAAAGATAGAAAAATATGGATACATCAATTCTAAGGATGTAAGTGGTAATAAAAAAGTAAACTGGTCATGGGCTCCGACGGATATTGGAAGGGCGTCACTTGAAAGCATGTATCACTGTGGAGAGCTGGTCATTCATCATAAGGAAGGTACACGAAAATTTTATGGTTTTACAAAAAACATTCTGCCAAAGCGTATCATCAATAAACAAGATCCAAACGCAAAAATAGATGATTATCATGAATGGTATGTGAAAAGACGAATCGGTTCGATCGGATTATTGTGGAATCGATCCGGTGATTCCTGGCTTGGCAGCAAACTGAAAAAAGGTGATCGCTCAAACGCAATCGAAAAACTCCTGAAAAAAGATGAAATAGAACACGTTAAAATCGATGATATTGATGAATTATGTTATCTGGCTAAGAAAGATATAAAGATATTGGATGATACAAAAGTGTATAATGAAGCATCAATGATTGCCCCATTGGATAATCTGATTTGGGACAGAAGATTCATATCAAGGATATTCAATTTTGATTATAAATGGGAAGTATATACTCCTGTTAAAGATCGAAAATTTGGATATTATGTACTTCCCGTCATCTATCAGGAAAAATTCATCGGCCGTTGTGAACCCATTATTGATCGCAAAAACAATGAACTAATATTAATGAATTGGTGGTGGGAAAAAGAAATAAAACAAAATTCAGATATGACGAGGGCACTGATAAAATGTTTTAAGGACTTTGCGAAATTCCTTAATATTAAAAAAATATCCATTTCCGGTAATATTAAGAATAATGAATTTAAATGGATACAAAATTGTGTATAAAAATTGATCTTTTCCTGGACACTGGCAGTTTGGAGACCCATCGCACTGTTTGTATGCCGAATTTATATGGATCGGCTATTTTGCAGTACGTAATGCACCGCTTTTGATAGAGCTTTCCGGGTTATCGGTTTCATGAGAAATTTACTGATACCATAATGCTTGGCTGTTTGTTCTGTTACAACCTCGCTGTAACCTGTGCAAAGAATGACCGGGATGTCCAGGTTAAGTTTTCGTATCTCTGAAACAAATTGTACACCGGTCATTTCCGGCATGATCTGATCACTGATGATCAGATCAAATCCGGTTGGATCCTTCCTGAATATTTCCAATGCCCTTAAACTGCTTTGATTTGATTTTACTTGATAACCCAAACTTTTCAGGTGCTGTGCCACGATATCAATAAAAAAGATTTCATCATCTACAACCAGTATCTGTTCATTGTTTCCCGGCGTTTCTGCTCCATCGGCATCTATAGATTCCAATTCTTCCTGGCTTGTTATTGGAAGATAGATTGTAAATTCAGCTCCTTTTCCTGTATTGCTTTTTAACTCGATCAGACCATTGTGACTTTTCACAATCCCTAATGTGACTGAAAGCCCGAGTCCGGTACCCTCACCGGTATCTTTGGTGGTAAAATAAGGCTCAAAGATCCGCTCTTTTATATCTTCCGGAATACCGGGTCCTGAATCAGCGATCGTTATCTTTGCGTAATTTCCGGGGAAAGCGATCATGGTTAAATATTTTCTCGGGGATTCAAGATATGTATTTTCCAACAATATGGATAGTGTTCCACTCGTTTCCTGCATGGCATGGTAGGAGTTGGTGCATAGATTGGTAATCACTTGATGTATTTGGGTCTCATCGGCCTTAATCGTATCCAAATCAACTTGATAACTCTCCATCACCGTAATCGTTGATGGAAATATCGACCTCACAAAATGAACGGCCTCTTTTATTACAGGAGTTAAGGACAATTTTCTTAAAGAACCGGATTCTCTGCGGCTAAAACTGAGAATTTGCTGAACCAGTTCTTTGGCCCGTCCTGCTGCCTCAAAAACCCGGGATAAATTGTTTGTCAGTTTCTCATTTTTTTGTACTTCAAGAAGGGACAACTCCGTATAACCAATGATTCCAGCTAATATATTATTAAAATCATGAGCAATTCCTCCTGCAAGGGTACCGATGGCTTCCATTTTCTGAGTCTGTTGAAGCTGTTTGAGCAGGGCTGTTTTTTCCGCGTCAAACATTTTCTCTTTGGTGATATCTTTTATGAATGACCCCAGAGCAACGGGCTTGCTCTCTTGATCAGTAACAAGCCATCCTTTTATCATCACGGGTACTAGAGACCCATTCTTATTAAGAATTTCTATCTCAAGAGGTTCGTCCTGAACAATGCCGCTCTTAGTTAATTTGATAGCTTGTAATATTTCATCGTGATATTTTTCATGAGTTAATTTCGTTATTTGGGTATTCATCAATTCTTCGCTTGAATACCCGGTCATTTTCAAAAATGTCCGATTCATCTCCAGTATTGTGCCTTCAAAATCCGATAAAATCACACTATTTGGATTGGAATCAAATAACGATCGAAATCGTGACTCGGAATTCATCAGCGCTTTTTCAGCGTGAATTCTTTCTTTTATTTCCTTCAGCAATCTTTCATTGGTAAGCTCAAGATCCGATGTGGCGGCCTTTACTAAATCTTCAAGGTGGTTGCGGTGCGTTTCAAGTTGCTCTTCCATATATTTCTTTTGAGTAATATCCCGTACGATGATCGTATGCCCCTTAAACGTTCCTCTTTGATCATGGATTGGTGTTATGCTTGTATCAAGAATCATCGGATTACTATTTATAACCAAACAGATGTCCTGCTGACTTTTTTTCATATTAATAATATTATATAAATCCGGCCATTTAGAAAATACTTGATCAACTGGGAGCCCAATTGCGACCGTCGCAATAATGTTAAATCTTTCTTTGGCCGAAGAGTTGAAATCGACCACCCGGTTAGATGGATCTATAATTATTACAGAGTCGTTCAGACTTTCAATCACTGTGTCCCGTGCCATGTGTACTACATCGAACAACCGAAACCGTAACAGCCCCCATGCCACAATCATATTGAATATGGTAAATGTAAAAGGAGCTGTATCCCGATGAAAGCCAAAATTTATTTCTAATGCTGTTAAAAATGTACCGATCAATGGAACGGCCGCACCCATCGTGATGATTAGCACCTGAGTACGATAAACGGATTTGGAGCGGAAAAATTTAACGATCAAAATTAAAAGTCCTGTTATGACTATGATATATACATACATTGTCATAAACCAGAAAACAGGTGTAAATGGATATTCCAGGGCTGAAAAGGGCTCACCAAGAATAAGTTTTGAGGAAGGTCTTATCAGCTTATGAAAATTGTCAGTAAATATTAACAGAATAAATGCTATAGGTAGGAAAACAATAACCCGCCAAATATTTTTCGACTGTTTCAGCTTTAATCCGCTATATTGAAGGGCAAAAGCAAATAAACCAATTGGAAAAATGAAAGTGGGAATGAACTGGAAATTATCCCAAAATATTTTCCACTCCAGACGATGACTCACCAGTTCGCACATGTAGAAAAAGGTGTAGATCGAAGTACTGAATACGACTGCGGAAAATGATTTAGCCCCGTTCACCTCGCGGCGCTGCCACGCATAGAAGCCTATACTGATAGATACTCCAAACGCGATAAAGTATGGAAGTAAATATGGGGCTAAATCTATGAAAGTTTTAGCATTCATTTATGAGTTGAAGGGCTGTATTTCACGGTTGAGATGCTGATAGATCGTTCGTATCAATCATTTCACAAGATTCTGTATTAACTATAATATATTATGTCGATTTATGAAAGTATTTTTTAAAAATCCGATGTGGTGTTACTGTAAAAAGTTAGATGTTAATGATGAAGTTTTGAATTAGAAAAGACACACTTTTCTAATTCCATAATCGTATCTTGTTATTATTGCGATTTCAAATTAATCCTGATATATTCTGGATTAATTTGAAATAATCCAACACGAATAAAATTACTCATGCAAATACATAAAAATTATTCTCTTAAAAACCTGACCACCTTTCAGGTTGAAGCATTCGCCGATCAATACATCCGGTTTGACAGGATGGATGAAATATTCGGCTATCTTTCAGACCGCCCTCTTGAAAATCACCGCCATTTGATTCTTGGTGGAGGGAGCAATCTCCTTTTTGTAGAAAATTTTGAAGGTATCATCCTTCACCCTCTCTTGAAGGGAATTGAAGTGATTAAAGAAAGAGCTGATCACGCGCTGGTTAAGGCCATGGCTGGTGAGAACTGGGATGATCTCGTGGAATTTACCGTGGCCAGGGGATACGGAGGCATTGAAAATTTATCCCTCATTCCGGGAAGTGTCGGCGCCAGTGCTATGCAGAATATTGGAGCATATGGTGTGGAAGTGAAATCCGCCATCGATTCGATTGAAGCAATTTCGAGTTCTGAACAGAAGAAAGTAACATTTGATCCAAATAACTGCGGTTTTGATTATCGTTTCAGTCATTTCAAAGGCGACTGGAAGGGTCAATTCATCATAACCGCGGTTGTTTTTAAACTTCTCCGCAAACCCGATTATGTGACCCATTATTCCGGTGTACAAGAGACCGTCGATAAAATCGGGCCATTGAACCTGGAAAATCTTCGCAAAGCGATTATCAAAATCAGGCAAAGCAAATTACCCGATCCCGCTGAAATAGGTAATGCGGGCAGTTTTTTTAAAAACCCGGTTGTTTCCGATACAGTGCTAAATGATTTACTCAAATCGCATCCCGACATGCCATCCTATCTCCAGGGTGATAATCAGTTTAAGCTGGCTGCCGGATGGATGATTGAAAAGTGCGGTTGGAAGGGCAAAACAATAGGGCGGGCCGCGGTCCATGATAAACAGGCCCTGGTACTGGTAAATCCGGGCAGCGCGACAGGCAGAGAAATTTTTGAATTGTCTGAACAGATAAAAAACTCGGTAATTGAAACTTTTGGAATTGAATTAAAACGTGAAGTGCTTGTGGTTCAATGATGAAGGCACAGAGCGTGCAAAAAAAACGGTTTTTTTGTCACACGCAAAGCATGCTTTGCGTATGACAACCCTCTGCGTCTTCGCGCCTTTGCGAGAAAATCTACAGAGGCATTCCTATAATTGGTTTAAAATCCTTCCCTCAGACCCAATTTCAGTGTTGAAGCGAAAATCTAAATCTTTGAAATATTTTGAATATCGTTTAGTAGTTATACGCATACCTCACTTTTAAAGAAATCAGAGTAAATTTTGAAAGTTGCTTTAATATTTAATGGGAACCATTTGACTAATAAAAAAGTATGGTTAATCTACTAGACAGCATATTTAAAAAACATACTCATAAAAAAATTCTTTTCATAAGGAGGTAAATTATGAAAAATATAAATATAAAGCAATTTCAGGAATTCATCCTAATTAAAAAATCAATCAGACTTATCCTATTGATTTCTATTATCTTCACTTTTTTTCCCTTTACAGCTGAAGCAAGGTGGAGTTATGGACACCTTGTCAAAAGTTATGAAGTTGAAAACGAATTCAAAACCGGCACGATCCCGACAAACTATTCATACTATTTCAACGGCTGGACCTCCGAACCGGATGCAATAATCGGCATAAGTAAAGATTATGTTCTTAAATCAAAACTGTGGAAACCCTTTAACCCTGAAGAACTTTCAATTCAGACTCTCAGGCAGCGCATGTACCAAAGAAATCGAAATAGAGGCAGCTTTCAGGGCGCCTGGCTAAAAGATCACAAGGGCGAAATAATGGGTATCTATTTCTCCGACAATAAGAATGCCACGATTAAAATGGCCGGTGACAAGCAGATAGCATATATTACACCCATTGTACGTAGTCGGCATAGAAGTTTTTACGGAGACCGTTAGACTCATTTATTATTTTCTATTGTATAATCTTATTAAGACCTTAAACGGTGTTACAGCTGATTTGTATGGAAACTACTTAAAGATTTAATGGACCCATTGACACATAATACTGAATGGTTAGTCTATTATATACAATGTATACTAAACTAAAACTGATCTCCACAAGGAGGTATATTATGAAAAATATACAGAATAAACAATCTCAGGATATCAATATCATAAAAAAGTCAATCGGACTTGTACTGTCGTTTTTTTTAATCTCCACTTTTTTTGCCATTACGGCTGAAGCAGGGAGTTATGGACAGCTTGTCAGAAGCAATAAAGTCAGCCACGAGTTCAAAACCGGCAAGATCTCGACAGCTTATTCATACTACTACACAGGCTGGAGAGGAGAACCGGATGCAATAATCGGAATCATTGAAGGGACTGTTCTTAAATCAAAATTGTGGAAACCCTTTGACCCTGAAAAAATTTCAATTCGGACCCTTATACAGCAGATGTTCAGAAGAGATTCAAGCAACTTTTACGGAGCATGGATTAAAGATGACAGGGGCGAAGTATTGGGCATATGGTTTTCCGACAGAGACGGTGCCAAAATTAAAATGGCTGGTGATAAGCAGATAGCTTATATTTCACCCAAAACGCGTTCCCAAACACGTTTTAGGAGTCGAAATAATAACTAGCAATAAAATGATGAGTTGGTGGATAATGAAACATATCAATTTTGTTTTTCTGGCCGTGATCCTTTTTGGAGCAGCCAGCGCTAACAGTATGGATAAAAAGCAGGAAACAATGATGGACAACTATCCCCCGAATACCCGTACAGCTGTTTTTGCGGGCGGATGTTTCTGGTGCATGGAGTCCGACTTTGAAAAGGTGGACGGAGTGCTTGAAGCCATTTCCGGCTATACGGGCGGAGAAATAGCCAATCCGACATATAAGCAGGTCTCGAGAGGCGGTACCGGACATGTGGAAGCGGTGAAAGTGTTTTACAACCCGGACAGGGTCAGCTACAGCCAACTGATCGATGTATTCTGGAGTCATGTCGATCCCACAGACAAGGGTGGGCAATTTGCAGACCGGGGTTCCCAGTATCTCAGTGTCATCTTCTACGGCAGTCAGCAAGAGAAAAAACGGGTTGAAATGTCCAGGAATAAACTGGTTGACACCGGCGTATTCAGCAAACCGATTCAGACCGATATCCTTCCCCTGGGTCCTTTTTACCCGGCAGAAGAGTATCATCAGAATTATTATAAAAAGAACCCGATCCGTTATAAGTATTACCGGTCCGGTTCCGGCAGAGATCGCTTTCTGGAGAAAACGTGGGGCAGTAAAGACAAAAAAATAACGCGAATGGGTGAAAAAACCATACCGATAATGGAAGAGACCGGTATGAAATCCGGAAAAAGCGGAATGTACACTGTTCCGGGCGATGAAGAGCTGAACCGAAAACTGACTCCGCTGCAGTATAAGGTTGTCCGAAAAAACGGAACAGAGCCGTCATTCAACAATGAATACTGGAACAACCAAGAAACAGGCATTTATGTGGACATTGTTTCCGGGGAACCGCTTTTCAGCTCCCTGGACAAATTTGAATCCGGAACAGGCTGGCCGAGTTTTACACGTCCATTGGCGCCCGCCCATGTTGTGGAACGTAAGGATAGAAGCACTTTCACGGTTCGCACTGAAGTACGCAGCAAATATGCTGATTCTCACCTGGGGCACCTGTTCAATGACGGACCAGAACCCACAGGTCTGAGGTACTGTGTCAATTCGGCAGCATTGAAATTTATCCCCAGGGATGAAATGAAAACCGCAGGATACGAGGATTATCTCAAGCTGTTTAAAGAGTAAATATGATGTTGGTCAATCAGCCGTACATATATGGCACAGTCGAAGAACAGGCATGAGCCTGTACTCAATGACATGTTTTCAAATGAGCCGCAAAACCCTGCGGCTCAGCAATTCTCGGTGAATGATCTATGACGGTCTCGTAAAAAGTCCAACTTCTGCGTTGTGCTGCATTTCGCAATCATTCAACGTACTATAAGTACGCTTCATGATTACGAAATTTGCACGCCTTGAATTTGAACTTTTTACGAAACCGTCTAATTCGGGCTTTTTACGAGATCATCATCTATAGATAAGCGAACGCACTCCGAATGTCATACCGGCGGAGGCCGGTAACCAGATTGTTGTTTGGTCGAACTGGATACCGGCCATCGCCGGTATGAAGCGGCTAAAACTTTACGAAAAATAATGATAATAATCTGCTCTAAAGTAAGCCTGTTAACGTTTTCTTTTTTCACCGAAAATTGCTGCCTGCGGTTCCACATTGTTGACAAATCCATTCAATAGATCTAATCTACACTCATCAAATAGTGTGAACAGCTCCCGGGAGATAAATCATGAAAAAATTTCTGGTATTAATCCTTGTTGCGGGGGGTATTACCGCAGGGCTCCTCAACTACCACTTTATTCTTCTGGACAACAAAATCAAAATCATGAAAAAAATCACGATGACATTTGAGGATACCTATGTTGATGCGCGGGGTTCAAAAAAACTGAAACTCCTTTTAAAACGAAATCTTGTAAAGGCCGGTATCAAACAGGCATTGGACGATACAAAAAAAGCCATCAAGAAGTAAAACCATCATCCTTAATATTGCTTTATTTTCAGTTTGTGATTTACGGTACAGCCGCTGCCCAGGCCTGCTCTGTTTGCCTTGGATAGTATTTAAACCTGGACGAAACCGAACATGTATAAAGGCCTGAAATTACATAAAGCACTTGAGGAGAACATGTGAAACTGGATATTATTGCACGAAAGACCGAGGGAATATCAAAGGCAGCACCAGTTCTTTTTGTACACGGCGCATGGCATACAGCCTCGTGCTGGGAAGAATATTTCCTGCCTTACTTTGCTGCAAAAGGGTTTGATGCGTATGCATTCAGTCTTCGTGGTCACGGAAACAGTGGAAAAGTAAATTTTTTCCGATTTACTAGAATCTCTCATTATATTGAAGACCTGTCACAAATCGTAGAACAAATGCCCTGCCCCCCGATACTTGTGGGCCATTCCATGGGCGGCCTGGTCGTCCAAAAGTATCTGGAAACCCACAATGCCCCCGCGGCAATCCTGCTGGCGCCTGTCCCTGTGGGCGGTGTGTGGCGAACGACTCTGAGGATATTATTACGTCATTTTTTTGTTTTTGTTAGGGCGAATCTTACCATGAGTTTATGGCCGTTTGTTTCCACAAAAACCCGTGCCAGAGAGATGTTCTTTTCACAAGACATGTCCCGGGAAGACGTCTCTCGATATTACAACCAACTTCAAAATGAATCTTATTTCGCCTTTCTGGGCATGCTGATCACCAGCTTACCCAAGCCCAAAAAAGTGACTGTGAAACCACTCATCATCGGGGCTGAAAATGATTTTGTTTTTACTCTAAAAGTTATAAAAAAAACAGCATCGGCATATAAAGTAAAACCTGAAATTTTACCGGAAACGGCACACGATATCATGCTGGAAAAAAGCTGGCAGAAAGCAGCAGATATCATGATCGAGTGGATTTTATCAAAAAAACTATAGATGGAACAAAATAATTATCAGATTTTTTCGATTTGAATTTATTCAGATGAAAAGGGAGAATGCCAATGAGAAAATTATTTATCATTTTATTATTAACACTTGTATCCTTTAACGGATATGAGCATTATACCCCAAAGGATGGAGATTTAATGGCAAGGGCATTGGCTGTCAGGTATATTAAACAACCTGTTTATTAATTTTAAAAATATCAGGCATGAATTATTGTAGTTTTTAACCAGGAGAGTGCTGAATGAGAAATGATTTTATTGATTCACTGGTTTCCGATTCCCCACATCAAAAGTATAAGGAAAAATTGATGCTTTTTGGACAATTTATCGGTTCCTGGGATTTTAAATGGATCGGACATGAGGTAGACGGATCAAGCTGGTCTGTACCCGGTGAATGGATTTTTTCCTGGATACTTGAGGGACGAGCCATTCAAGATAACTGGATCTGTCCTGGAAGAATACAAAGAAGAAGCGGAAGATACTCTAAAGGAGAATATGGAACCACAATTCGATTTTATGACTTTAAAGAAGATATATTAAAAACTGTATGGATCGGTCCTGTACTCAGTCAAATGAATTTTTTCAGGACAGAGCAAAAAGGAAATGACATAGCATTAAATGAGATTGAGATCAGTGAAAAGCAAAAACGATCCAGATGGGTTTTTACGGACATCGAAAAAGATTCCTTTCGCTGGCTGGCACACATTTCAAAAGACTACGGAAAGTCCTGGAGAATGAACCAGGAAGTCATCGCTGAAAGAAAAAACTAAAAACCATACTCTCACAGAGCGCACAGAGTTCACAGAGGGGCATTGAAGTTTTAAAACAGCGAAGCGGCGTAATTCCAGCTTTTCTCTGTGTACTCTGTGCCTGTGAGATATCATAGGAACCAGGAGTATTCCGTATTAATGAAGTATAAATGGTTATTATTTGACGCGGACGGAACGCTGTATGATTATGACTCGGCTGAATCGGAGGCTTTTCAAACCACGTTAATTCAATTTGGTCTTCTTTCAACACCCTGTCAACTGGGCTTTTATCGTGAGATCAATCACAAATTATTTCAAGAGTTGGAAAAGGGGCAGATTACATCAAAAGATTTAAGAACACGGCGTTTTGAAATACTTTTTTCTAAACTAAATGTCGATATGGATATCAATAAAATTTCAGATCAATATCTGATCAATCTGTCAAAATGCTCCCAGTTGATACCGGGAGCTTCAGATACAGTTCGCGCGCTCCATTCAGATTTCAACATGATAATTATTTCAAACGGTATTCCTGATGTTCAAATACCGCGCTTTGATAATTCAGAAATAAGACCCTATTTCTCAGACATCATACTGTCAGACGACATCGGTGTGGCAAAACCGGGCAAAGAAATATTCGAGTACGCCTTTAAAAAAATGGGCTATCCAGAAAAAGAGGAAGTCATGCTGATAGGAGACAGCTTATCAGCCGACATGGCCGGCGGGTTCAATTTTGACATTGATACGTGCTGGTATAATCCCAATAAAGAAAAAAATACTCTCGACTTTTCAATTACACATGAAATACATAAACTGGATGAGCTGGTCCCGTTGTTGAGGGATGCACAGTCCATAAATAATTAAGAAAACGAAATACTTCTCACAAAGCGCGCCCGTCGGCACAGTGCAGTCGTGACAAGCAGTCTTCACAGAGAAAAATTTTCAACCGCATTCCATACTTGGATTATCAATGTATAAAGCCGTATTCTTTGATTTAGATGACACGATGATCACTCATGGCACTGCCATAAGGTATGCTGCTGGAAGATTGTTTTGTGAAGTAGTCGGATCAGACGAGATAGAGCGTACATTATTTAAAAAACACTGGATCCATCTCAACCGAATCTGGTATCAAAAGTTCTTAGCAGGCAATGTGATATTTCAGGAACATGGAAGAGGAAAACTCAGAGAAGCTTTGGCTCCATATGGCATTACCCTTTCAAACCAGAAAGCAGATGCAATTTTAAATTTGTACTGGAATGATATCATGGCATGCAGACTGTATGACGATGTCCTTCCATGCTTTGAGCAATTAACACAATGGAACCTTGGTATCGTTACCAACGGTGCAGATGTGCAGCAGCGAAGAAAAATACTTCAGTGCGCTCTTACGGATTATGTTGATGTAATAATGACCTCTGAGTTTGCAGGTATTTCAAAACCGAATCTAAAAATTTACATCAAGGCATGTGAGCTTATAGTAATCCCTGCCGATGAGTGTGTCTTTGTTGGTGACGATATTAATAGTGATGTCACTGGTGCCAGTAATGCCGGACTCCAGGGAATCTGGATCGATCGCATTTATTCAGCTCAAAATGATGACATTGAAACCATCCATAGTCTTATGGATTTACCAGTACTTTTGAAGCGGTAAAAATAACTGGACGGTACTAACAATGGAAATACGAATAGCCAGGATAGAAGATTCAGAATCCATTTCTTTACTGATGCAAGAGTTGGGTTACAAAACTTCCGTAGGTTTGATTAGAGAAAAGTTAAAAGAAATCGCTCAATCTGACATCGATCAGGTATTTGTGGCGGTAATCGACAACAAGGTACTCGGCTGTGTAAGCTGTCATCTAACCCAGCTTTTTCATCAGGAAGGCCGAACCGGCCGAATTACCAGCCTGATCGTCTTGAAAAGAAATAGAAACACAGGCATTGGAACCCGACTTATTAATGCCGCAGACTATTTCTTTCAATCAAATGGATGCTCCAGGGCGGAAGTGACAAGCGCTTATCATCGCGAAAAGGCCCATGATTTCTACCAAAAAAAAGGTTTCAAGCAGAATGAATGGCGTTTTATTAAACATTACGACGTATAATGTATATTAGTGGGTTCCCGTTTCCACGGGAATGAAGTTACGGAGCGCGTTTGCTTATTTAGTGATCATTCACCGAGAATTGCTGCTGCAGGCGGGTGTCATTAAAAGTGATTTCATCGAATCTGTTTTTTAATAACTACCAGTGTCACGTCATCTTCATAACTGTCCCGTTTTGTAAAATGATTCAGTTCTTCAATAACCGCTTCCTGGATCTGAACCGCGCTTGAAGATGCTTTATCGCGGATAATTTGATAGACCGGTTCTTTGCCAAACATATCACCGTTTGAATTGGTCGCCTCCCAGATGCCGTCTGTCCCCATTAAAATAATTTTGCCTCCCGTAAAATCAGTATTTTCATTTGATTCATACCTGAAATCTTCATCACAACCCAAAGCGATACCGGTTCCGTGTAATTCACTGATTTTATCTGTCTTGGGATCATACAGGATCGCCGGATCATGTCCGGCTCGCACCCAGTTTAATTGATTCTTTTGAGGATCGATGTTTAGATAAAACAGGGTCATAAAACGACCGGAAACACCCACATCCTGACTCAGGTGTCGGTTGACATCAGTAACAACCTGATCGATATTTCCGGGCAGGGAAGACCGCTGCCGAATCAAGGCCCTGGCTGAAGCCATAAGCAGGGCGGATTGAATCCCATGCCCTGTCACATCACCCACTACAGCGGTAACGCGCCCCAGTGTGATCCCATCTTTTTCAAGGAAGTCATAATAATCCCCCCCGGTTTCATCACAGTAAATGCTTGTTCCGGCAATGTCGAGCCCTTCGATCTCCGGGTTGGATCCCGGCAGAAAGTTCTGCTGGACTTCCATGGCCACAAGAAGGGAGGCCCGGATTCTGTCGCGCTCCGTAAGCCCGTCAGTCATTTCGTTGATCACATCACCGGTATAACCGATTTCATCATTACTGGATACTTTTATCTTTTGATCAAACTGACCATGCCGGACCCTTTGTAGGATTCGGATAATTTCATGAAGGGATTTTTTAAGATTAGCACTGACAATAAATGTCAGGAAAATACCGGTGACCAGGAAAATCAGTGAATTGGAAAAAATAAAGGCCCTGAGATGTACCAGCATAATCCCGGAGTCCTGGTTCACGTAAAATATACTGCTCCGGATATTCAGAAACGAAATCAAGGGTAGAATATTACACGCGAACAACAAGGCCGCAAGTCTTGTGGTCACTTTAACCCGGATTGTTTTGGGAGTCATAAACAGTCCACCTTCAGGGAAAAATATCGGGGCCATTTTATTCTGGAGTATATATTCGAGCATAAAGAATGCGGCCACGGACGCGACCAGACCGGTTTGAATGCTAATAACGATACTCATCCGGATAATCATGGGTCCCGCGTTTAAATGTCGGAATATTGACGAAAACAAAATCGCAGCTATGATCCACCAAAATAAATTCAGTGAAATGATGAAAATGGGTTCATTCAGTAGCCGTCGGCGCGCGTTTGGGAGAATTGCCTGTGAAAATTTTCCGTCTTTACCGCTTGAATTCAGATACTGCCTGATCGGGCGTTCATAGAGTACAATCAGGATGAAACTGAAAACAGCCGTACAAGGGGAAAAAATCATATTCACTTGTTTGATGAGATCGACAATTTCCGGTGGTGTGGGAAAAAATGATCTGCCTGTAAAAAGCGTGATAAACAACACACCAATCATATTTGCAAAAAAATTGGCCAGCAGCATCGAGTTTTTTGTCCAAAAAAAATTGAATCCGGTCATATCATTATGTTCCTTCTGTAGGGCCCGGTTTGTGCGGGCGCAGCCTTGCGAAGCCTCCACCACAGTGCCTGCCCTCTCAAGTTTTTACCGTTATGCACCGAGATATATCTTTTCGAAAATGATGATACTTCCTTTACAAATATCACAAATCCCCATTGGTTGACAAATCTATCCCATGAGTCTAATCTATCACGAAACCTAAAAATTGGCTGAATTGACAAATTATTCAAATATAATCAGGCTATATTAAGTTTTTTTAAATAGAAAAAAACTTAATATAGCTTACTTCAATAATGAGATCAATATGTCAAAGTTTTTAGGAAAATTAGTTTTGTGTATGCTGCCATTGGCCCTGACACCCATCTGGGGATATCTTATTTCGGACGGATATCTCAATTTTGGCGGTGGTGAAAAGGATCTGTTACTTCTCCTTCCATGGTTAATATGGTCTTTTATTTATTTATAGAAATAAAGATATGAAAATCAGGCAAGCTCAAAATAGCGATTTGAATGAGTGGGTTGAGCTGCGTTCAAGGCTATGGCCCGATGATACAATGGAAAACCTTTATAAGGAGTGTCTGGATATATTGGCATCGGACCATGATGTCTGCTTTCTTGCGTATAAGGACACGGGCCAGGCGGTTGCCTTTATCGAAGGCTCTCTCAGGGGTACGATAAAAAAACCTTACGGACATATCGAAGGATGGTACGTACGGAACAAATACCGTGGAAAAGGTCATGGTGCTTCATTGATGAACACCCTTGAACAATGGTTCCTTCATCACGCTATTGGAATCCTTCATTCGGATACAGATGATAATTATCCATTGAGCCCAAAGGCCCATTCGGCTGTGGGTTTTAAAGAAGTGGCAAACATCCGGATATTTATAAAGGAAATCTGATAAATTAGTAATATGTCAATAAAGAGCCGGAGGGAAAAATGAATCGAAAGATACTAAACTCTTTACCGAAATTCCTTGAAATATTAGGGATCGAGGAGGAACCGATGGGCATTTTTTATTCCGATGAAAAGCCTGCCGACGGCTTTTCGCCAAAACCCACGGAGCTTCCCACCCGGGAAAAAGAAATTAAAAATGAGATCGACTGGCAATCGGTATTTGGTCAATTTTCATGTGTAATGGGGAACATCTGGCGAGCGCGTAAAAAGAAAAAAGCAGCATATTTTTCAGCGAACCAGTTCGGATGTCCGGGCGGTGCGTTCTGGCTCGGCTTTAATAAACCCCAGGCTGAAACAATCATTCATTATGTCTCTACCGGGATACCGGGTAGAATGGAAGGCGAATTCTACTGCGATTCCCCGGACAGCCTGAGACAGATATTCGAGCATGTTGACCCAAAACCCGCGCCTCACACGTTTTGCATTTTCAAACCCTTAAGCGGTTTTTCCGACCATGATACTCCGGAACTTGTCACTTTCTTTTCAAGACCGGAAACCTTAAGCGGTCTTCACCAGTTGGCCGCGTTTGTAACCAATGATCCTGAAGTTGTGGTATCACCATGGAGTGCCGCCTGCGGCAGTTTGGGTGCCTGGCCGTTGCACTATCTTTCTAAAGGAAAAAATAAAGCCGTCCTTGGAGGATGGGATCCCTCCGCAAGGAAGTTTTTTAAAACCGATGAGCTGTCTTTTACTGTTCCTTTTGGAATGTTCATTGAAATGATCAATCGGTATAATGAATCGTTTCTAAAAACAAAAACCTGGGCCAATGTGATGAAAAAGATTACCCGGAGTAAAAAAACCTGGGGTGAAATAGAAATACACCCATGAATGAAAAATCTGAAAAAACCAATGATCAAAAAATCTATTCTTATCAGGATAAAATCATATTACTGGTATATTTTTCCATTTTTATCATTTTGATTGGTTCTGCCGCGTATACAGCCAGAAAAGTTATTTTTCGGCCCTGGACGATCAGGGCTGAAATATCGGCAGTTTCCATTAAAGACAATATATATATATTTGGCGGTCGTGATACCAAAGGCTCGTCGCTGGATGAGGTGCTGCACATTAATGTAAACAAAAAATCACTTAAAAAAGCGGGAAGACTGCCGGTCCCCTGCTCGTATAACAGTGCGGTATACTTAAACGATATGATCTATATCCTCGGCGGTTATGGCCGCAAAAACTCCAAAGATCATATCATCGCGTACGATCCATCAAAAAAAGAAAGTAAAATCATCGGAAAGCTCCCCACACCCCTTGCCTTTGGGGCGACGATTGCCTGGAAAGACAGGATTTACTATCTCGGCGGATGGAACGATTCAATCATCACTTCGGATATTGTTGAGATTGATCCATACAATGGAACATCAAAAATAATCGGTTCCCTTGAAAAGCCGCGGGAATACTTTTCAGCCTCAGTATATAAAAATAAAGTTTATCTGATCGGCGGTGAAGATGATCAGTTTAACAGCTTAAACGAAATTGTGGAAATCGACCCGGTTTCATGGTCAGTCCTCCGAAAGGTAAAATTTCCTTATTGTCCAACCAACACCAGCACAATCGTGCTGAACGGAAACATCTACACCATCAGCGGGTGGGATTTTCATAATAAAAATGAAATCATTCAAATTAAACCTTCTAAAGACCAAATTGTTCTGAGCGTTATCACCAGCCTCCCGCAAGCCCTTTCCAATCCGATTATGGTTACGGATCAAAATGTACTGCTGGTGATCGGCGGCGTGGGCGATGATACAGGGCGCCAACTCGGTCTTTTTCGAATTACACCCCCTGAAGACACAGTATATCGCGTTAAACTAAAAAGTTATGTCTGGTGGTAAATATTAGTTAGTGATTAGTGATAAACGATAAGTTAAGGAATAAATCTATTTAATGGACAGACACATAGGTGGCGGCTTCGCAAGGTTGCGCCCTTACAATCCCGCCCTTACAAGAGTAAATATTCAGTTCTAAGGGGAATAAAAACAATCGGAATTCGGGGTCGGTATCGCCATCGTCTTTTCTTGAACGTAGAGACGCAATGCATTGCATCTCAACAATGGGCATAGATGCATCATATGTTAGGAATAATGGATAATTCAGAAGCGGAGACACATTATGCTGAAATTGCGCGCGAAAGGATTACGATGGCTTAAGGGATTTCATTTGATTGCTGTGTCCTGCTGGATCGGTGGGGCTGTGGCCCTGATACTGCTGTATCTCATTAAAGACGGAGTGACGGACGGGGGCGTGTTATTTGGGATCAACCAGAGCATCCATCATGTGGATATGGTGGTTGTGGTCATTCCGGGAGCCTTCGGCTGCCTGCTTACCGGGTTGATATTCTCAGTTTTCAGCAACTGGGGATTCTTTAAACACAAGTGGATGATCTTTAAATGGATTGTAACCGTTACCGCGATCCTTTTTGGTACTTTTTACCTTGGGCCATGGGAAACCACTATGATGGAAATTTCAGGTAAACTTGGCCTGTCTTCTCTGAGGGACCCGGCTTACATATACAACCAGAAAATGAATTTGATTTTTGGCAGTCTCCAGTGTTTCATTCTGATGGTTACTGTGTTTATCTCCATTTTTAAACCCTGGAAAAAACGAAAACGAAAAAGATGAACGCTTGTCCCGCCATAGCTATAGCGACGGCAGATCCAACATTGACGGTTTCGTAATCTGCCGTAGGCGGACCAACTTCTGCGTTATGCTGCATTTCGTAATCATTCAACGCCCCTGTTAAATAAAAAGACAGATTTAACAGGGCGGGTCCGATAAGTACGCTTCATGATTACGAAATTTGCACGCCTTGAATTTGAATTTTTTACGAGACCATCAACATTGAATATCTTTTTTTCCTACCACAACATAATGTATCGGATATTATTTGACCCACAAGTGATTTTGATCTATAAAATACCAAGATGATATATAAAAAAGACTTGAAATGTCTACTCAACAAAAATTGTATTGTTGTAACCATCTAATATAAGACAATATTTGGAATTCTGGAATGTTGGATTGAAATCATTTTTCATTCATTCCAGGGAGGAATGCCGGTGCCGAGAAAGAAACAAAATACTAAAAAGAAAACTCAAAAACCCGCTGCAAACAGCTACACCGCATCGTCATTGGAGGTTCTAAAGGGGCTTGATCCGGTTAAACGAAGACCGGGGATGTACACCAACACGCAGCGGCCGAACCACCTGGCACAAGAAGCCATCGATAACAGTGTGGATGAGGCGATCGAGGGTTTCGCGAAAAAGATCGATGTGGTCCTTTATAAAGACGGATCCCTGGATGTTTCTGACGACGGCAGGGGTATGCCAACCGATATTCACCCCAAAGAAAAGATGACCGGTGTCGAAGTCATCATGCTCAAATTGCATGCCGGAGCCAAATTTTCAAACAAAGATTATCACTTCAGCGGCGGACTCCATGGTGTGGGTGTATCCGTATTAAATGCCTTATCCGAAAAAGTGGAAGTCACCATCAAACGGGATGAAAAGCAGTATTTTATATCCTTTGCCAACGGTAAAAATACCTCCAAATTGAAGGTCATCAAAAAGATCGGTCCTCGCAACTCAGGTACCAGTATCCGATTCTGGCCCAATCCGAAATATTTTGACACGATCAAATTTTCAGTTCGATTACTGAAACACTCACTACGGGCCAAGGCTGTTCTCTGCCCCGGTCTTCTGGTCACTTTCAAGGACACCAACACCGGTGAAAGCTCCCAGTGGCAATACGAGAATGGCTTAAAGGACTATTTGCTGGAAGGCCTGAACGATTATGAACTGCTTCCATCCGAACCATTCATGGGTGAAGTCAAAGGGGCTGAAGAAGAAGTCACCTGGGCAGCGGTATGGCATCCTGACGGCGGAGAAAACATTACGGAAAGCTATGTCAACCTGATTCCAACTCCTTTGGGCGGTACGCATGTCAACGGTTTCAGAGCCGGTCTTTCGGCATCCATTCGTGAATTCTGCGAGTTCCGCAACCTGGTCCCCAGGGGTATCAAGCTGGCACCGGACGATATCTGGGTGAGCTGCAGCTATATACTTTCGACAAAAATGGTTGATCCCCAGTTTTCAGGGCAGACCAAGGAGAGACTTTCTTCAAGAGAACTCACATCGTTTGTGACTAACGCCGTAAAGGACGCATTTTCCCTGTGGCTGAACCATCATACAGATATGGGCGAAGCCCTCGCGGAAATGGCGATTGATCATGCCCGGCGCAGACAAAAAGCGGGTAAAAAAGCAGCCCGGAAAAAGGTTGTTGGGGGTCCTGCCCTGCCGGGTAAACTTGCGGACTGCGTGAGTCAGAATACAGCCGACTGTGAACTCTTCCTTGTGGAAGGTGATTCCGCCGGCGGGTCCGCCAAACAGGCCAGAGACCGGCAGACCCAGGCGATTCTACCGCTCAGAGGCAAGATATTAAATACCTGGGAAATCGATTCAGACCAGGTAATCAATTCCAAAGAGGTCCATGATATCGCAATCGCAATCGGTGTTGAACCCGGCTCAAAGGAAATAAATGGGCTTCGATACGGAAAAATATGTATTCTGGCCGACGCCGATTCAGACGGCCTTCATATAGCGACTTTAATTTGCGCGTTATTTTTAAAGCATTATAAGCCCCTTGTAAAGGCAGGGCATATATTTGTGGCCATGCCCCCACTTTATCGAATCGATGTGGCCAAGCAGGTTTTTTACGCCCTTGATGAAAAGGAAAAAAACGCGATCATTAAGAGGATACAAAAGAAGAAAAAAACCGCAAAGATCAGTGTTCAGCGCTTTAAAGGACTGGGTGAGATGAATCCGCTGCAGCTTCGGGAAACCACAATGGCACTGGAAACCCGGAGGCTGGTTCAGCTTTCAATCGATACCGGTCAAAAAGCGGCCAAAATGATGGATATGCTTTTGGGCAAAAAACGTGCGGCGGACAGGCGTAAATGGCTGGAAAAAGAAGGCGATCGCGCCGAATCATCAATATAGGTCATCTCACTGGGGCCAGGATTTATTGAGTAAAATGGCTCTATGAAAAAATAACAATGAAGAAGGAGTGAACATGGCAAAAACTTCTGATATCAGAATTAACAACGGCGAGCGAATGCCGATGCAGGAGTTTACACAACAGGCATATCTGAATTATTCCATGTATGTCATCATGGACCGGGCTCTGCCATTTATCGGTGATGGATTAAAACCGGTCCAGCGCAGAATCATTTACGCCATGAGTGAGCTCGGTTTAAAAGCTACTTCCAAATATAAAAAATCAGCGCGTACCGTGGGAGATGTTTTGGGTAAGTATCACCCCCATGGGGATACCGCTTGTTATGAAGCCATGGTTTTGATGGCACAGCCCTTTTCTTACCGTTACCCACTCATTGACGGACAGGGTAACTGGGGCGCGCCGGACGATCCCAAATCGTTCGCGGCCATGCGTTATACCGAATCCCGTCTTTCACCCTATTCGGAAACCCTTCTTTCAGAACTGGGTTTGGGAACAGTGGAATGGGGATCGAATTTTGACGGCACACTCAAAGAACCTCTGACCCTTCCGGCCCGCCTGCCGAATATACTTTTAAACGGCACCACAGGCATTGCCGTGGGT
>JAUVGT010000005.1 GCA_030593645.1 Deltaproteobacteria bacterium | reverse complement strand
AATCATTCAACTCCCCTGTTAAATAAAAAGACAAATTTAACAGGGCGGGTCCGATAAGTACGCTTCATGATTACGAAATTTGCACGCCTTGAATTTGAACTTTTTACGAAACCGTCTAATTCGGACTTTTTACGAGACCATTAAAGTTATAGATGAAAAAGTCAACATATAAATGGCCGTGAGTTGAAAAAGATCTATAAACCCATAAGTGGATAAAAATTCAAAACCGCCAGACTTTTTCAGTCAGTTCGTCCGTTTATTCGATGGTTTTCGATATCACATTGATGTCTTTACGATATGTCCAACCAATGTTTTTCCAGAATTCAATGCCGCTGACGTTATTATTGAAGATGAAAAGGTGACATTTCCGAATGCCGGCAACTTGCAAAACAGAAAGGCTTTTTTCAACTAACTTGTGACCAAGACCCTGACGGCGATATTCAGCTCGAACTGCAAGATGATGAATATAACCGCGTCTGCCATCATGACCGCATAAAATGGCGCCGGCTATGATGCCATTCTCCCTTCCAACAAAGCTCATTGCCGGATTCCGTTCAAGATATGCCTCGATACTACCTCGTGAATCAGCATCACTCAAACCGATACCGTCACACTGATTCCATAAGAAAACAACTTCTTCATACAAATCAATTGTAAACAGTGAAAAGATGATGCTCATTTTGATCCTGTCATCGAACGACAAACTCAATTGTCACCGAAGGCCGCCAGGCCTTTAGTGTCAGTAAATGCGATGGTTAGCCTAATTATAGAAAATTTGCGAATTAATCATTTGGGCAGGCACAAGGCACTGCCCTTATGAGTTTGTGCGGTGCTATAATCAGCGGATATATTTTACCTTTTTTACAATATCCTTTCTGGCTGTTTGCTGGGGTGGCTTGAAGGGTTTGCCCAGGCAGATGACGGCAAGAGGTGTTTTTTCATTTTCGAGTTCTAGGATCTTCCTCATTGTGGGTTTATCGAACAGTGTAAACCAGAGAGTACCGTAGCCGAGAGCATGGGCCGCAAGGTGCATATTCTGTAATGCGGCCGCGCACGCGTGCTGGTATGCGACAGGGCCGTCTTCCTGGAACTGGTCCATACCGGATTTTCTTGAATCTCCGATGACCGCGATCAATACCGGTGCGGATTTTAAGAAATCGATTTGATATTTTTCAAGCCATTTCCATCCGCTCTTTTCGATTGCCCATTTCTTGCATGCTTCGGATTCGGTATATATATTTTCTTTGACTTCATTGTTGGTGATGACTATAAATTCCCAGGGCTGGCTGTTTAAAGGAGATGGGGCCCAAACCCCTGCTTCAATTATTTTTTCTATGATTTCATCTTCCACAGGTTCATTTAAAAAATCCCTGCAGCTTCGTCTTTCTCTAATCGCGGTAAATAAATCCATGGTATTATTCCTTTATAATTGATTACTCTCACAGAGGCATTGTTTCTATAGTTTCCTCGTCTCCTTGCCCATCTTTCTTCTTTCCTCGTCCCTAACTTCCCTTCTCAAAAGTTTACCCACTTTGGATTTTGGAAGCATATCCCGAAACTCGATATAACTCGGGACTTTGTAAGACGCCAGATGTTCGCTGCACCATTTTAAAAGCTCTACACCGCCCACACCCCTGGCGTCTTCTTTCATGACTACGATCGCCTTGATGCGCTCACCCACCTTCTCGTCCTGCACCCCCACCACACACGCCCCGATCACCGTGGGGTGGTCCTGAAGGATTGCTTCAACCTCCGATGCCGATACCCGGTAGCCCTTGTGTTTGATGATATCCGCGCTGCGCTCAACATATGCCAGCTCTCCTGATTCATTCCGGGAGATAATATCACCCATCCTGTAAAATACCTTGCCGTTTATCTTTACATATGAACGCGCGGTCTCGTCAGGTTTTTTCCAGTATTCTTTTAACGTATAAGGGGATGTCACAAGAAGTTCTCCCCCTTTACCCGGAGGAAGCTCTTCCAGGGTGGCAGGATCCACCACAATACATTCCCTGCTTTCCAGGGGATGGCCGATGGTTCCGGGAGCCGGGTCCTGGCCGATTTTGCTGTAGGTGACATGACCGGCTTCTGTTGAACCATATACCTGATAAATGGGAACATTGATTTCCTTTTTCCAGCGTTTAAAAATCTCCATGGGCAGAACATCACCACCGCAGTAACAGTATTCAAGGGATTTGGTATTGTACCGGTCAAAACGATCATTTTCGAGTATCATCCTGTACAGGGCCGGAACGCCTAAGATCCACCTTACCTTGTAACGCTGAATCGTTTCAAGCACCGCGTCAATCTGCGGAGACGGCATGAGTATGGCCATGTTTCCCCGATTCAGGCTGACCGACAAACAAAACCCGAGAGCCATGATATGAAAGAGCGGATTAATTCCGATGTACACATCTTCGCCCTCTTTCAAGTGCTCCCCTGCCACATCTTCTGTCACATCATTTACATATGAAGTCATACCGATATGGTTTCCCGGAACTCCTTTCGGCATCCCGGTGGTACCCCCGGTGTATAGGATATATGAAAGATCTTTTTTGGGATCTATATCCACTGGGCTTTTAATGGGTTTGTGTTTTAAAAGTTTTTTAAATGAATAAACAGAGCCGCTCCAATCCACCTTACCGCTGGGAATTTTGTCAAATAGAATTCCAAGGTATCTTTTCCAGGCGGGAAGAAGATCAACCAGGTTTGTCACAATGATCTGCTTCAGCCCGGTCTTTGATAATACTTCCTTGACATACGCGAAATTGGTATCCAGGCATATAATGGTTTCCGCGCCCGAATCTTTCACCATATATTCCAATTCATAGGATGTGTAAATCGGAGAAACCGGCACCACCACGGCACCTATTTTCTGTATGCCGAAAAAGGCAATCATCCACTGGATACAGTTCGCGATATACAGCATAACGCGGTCACCCTTTTTAACTCCCATGTCAGACAGGGCTCCGCCGAAACGTTCGCTCAACTCCTTAAGTTTGCTGTAGGAAAATTTTTCTCCAAGATAAATGATAGCCGGGCGATCCGGGTATTTTTCACTCATCCGGTCAAACCTTGTAAATGTTAACTCTTTTTCCAGTTCTTCTACTGAAATTTTCATTCTCTTACACTCCAAAATATGCGGCACGGACATCCGGGTTGTTCATAAGCTCTTCCCGTGTGCCTTCAAGCACGGCAGCCCCGTTTTCCAGGATAAAAGCATAATCGACAATAGGTATCACGGGTCTGGCATACTGTTCGGTGACAATAATCGTTAATCCCATATCGTCCCTGATTTCCTTTGTAGCCTTTACCAGGGTTAGCTGCATCAGGGGGCTCAAACCTAAAAGCGGTTCATCAAGAAGTAATATTTTTGGCTGGGCCATGAGGGCACGACCGATGGCAAGCATCTGCTGCTCCCCGCCGCTTAAGAAACCGCCGGTTCTTTTTTTTAGTTCTTTAAGCGCCGGAAAAATTTTAAAAACATACTCCATAGTCTCTTTTGCCTGGGACCTGGAAGCCAGGTATCCGCCGATCTTGAGATTTTCAAGCACTGTGCTTTCCTTAAATATCCTGCGCCGCTCAGGGCAAAGGATAACTCCCATTCGGGCTATCCTGCTCGGCCTGGTATCGGTAATACTTTTACCGTTAAAAAAAATATCTCCGTGAATCGTTATCCGTTCACCCCCGGCCATTTTTTCCTTTTTCCTGATGTCCTGCATGATCCCTGAAAGAGTATACATCAGTGTTGACTTCCCCGCGCTGTTGGCCCCGAACACACCAACAATCTGGTTCTTTTCACATTTAATGCTGATGTTGTTCAACGCAAGCATGTTTTCGTAAAAGACCATCAGACCGGTCGCCTCAAGCATAATCCATGACCTCCTCAACTTCTTTGGACCCAAAATAAGCTTCCTTGACTGTTTTATCCGCCATGACCTCATCAGCCGTTCCTTCAGCGATTTTTTCTCCGAAATTCATGACCATAATCCGGTTGGCTACTCTAAAAAGTTCCCTTAACCGGTGTTCAATCATAATCACTGTGATACCGTCCATCTGCAGCCTTTCGATCAGTGGGACCATGCTTGCGATCTCACTCATGCTTAGCCCTGAAAAAACCTCATCGCAGATAATAATCTCCGGCTTCAACGCAAGGCACCTGGCAAGCTCAAGACGCTTAAGATAACCGGTCGGCAAAGTCGATGCCATCTTATAAGGCACAAATGAGTCTCTTTCAAAACCGATTTCTTCCAGGATATCTATTCCCACTGTGTTACGGTCTCCCAGCTTACCACCGCCTCTCCACCCGCCTGTACGTTTTGCCCGTGGTGAAAACAAGGGTATCACCACATTCTTGTATGCCGGCAAGCTGTAATAAGGCCTCATAATCTGGAAAGTTCGGGTCACACCCATGTCCGCGATTTTGTGGGCGGGTTTTCCTGTAATATTTTTCCCCTTGAAATAAATTTTGCCTGAAGTCATTTTAATAAAACCGGTAATACAGTTGACAATAGTGGTTTTGCCTGAACCGTTCGGCCCGATGATACCCAGTATTTCACCCGTGTGGATACTGAAACTCACATTGTTTAGTGCCGTGATACCACCGAATTTTTTTGTGATACCGCTGACCTCAAGAATAGCCTGCCTGTTCATATCTTTGTCCACCTTTCAATCTGATGATACTTTCTCTGTGCCCAAACCATGATTCCTTCGCTCTTAAACACAATAAAACCCACAAGGATAAGGGAGTAAAAAACGATCCTCAGGGTCCCGAAATCCCGAAGCAGTTCAGATATGGGAATGAGTATTAAACACCCCAGCACCGGGCCGACCAGTGTTCCGGCACCGCCGATTACGGTTGCGGCAATCGGAAGGATTGAATAATCGAGAACAAAGAGTGAAATGCCTGCCCACATAAAAATATAAATGATACAGGCACCGGCCAGGCACCCGAGTGATGACGCGATAAAGATAGCCAACCCCTTGTAATAAAATATATTTATACCGGATGCCCGGACGGCCTGATCATTATCTTTTACACCGCGGAAAACAAGCCCGATATCCATATTGACCATCCGCCGGATTCCGAACAGAAACAAAAGAACCATGATAATCACCAGGTACTGCTCAACCCAGGGATTTGAAAAGCCATCGATACCGAGCAGCCCGTCCGTACCCCCTAATATATCAAGGGCCTCTATCAGGCGGACTAAAAGTAATGGATACATCAGCGTGACAATAGCAAAGTAGACCCCTCTTAAGGCCAAACAGGGGAGTAAAAGCAGCGTGCATATCACTCCGCCTCCCAGGGCAGCGACCGGTATGGTATAAAGGGGCGGAATACCGTAGGTTGTATTCAAAATACCGGCAAGATACCCGCCTACACCCACAAAAAACGCCCCCCCCAGGGAAACCAGTCCAATATAATGAGCCAGGAAATCAAAGCTGATCGCGAGCATGGCGTACACACACACCAAAGTGACTGTACCCTGCCAGTTCCAGCTTTCCGGTACCAGCGGAAGCAGAAGCATCCCAATAATCAGGAGCATTCTCGGCGCGGCCAGATAGGCCAGTTCACGCCATGACATCAGCGCGTATATGCTGTCGCTGCGAACCATTATTCCCCGATCGATTCTTTCTTTACGACGTTTTTCCATAGCCGGATTAAACCCTTTCTTCCAGTTCTTTCTGTTGACCGAACAGGCCGGACGGCTTGACAATAAGCGTGATAATAATTGCCAAAAGAGCCACGACCATCTGGTAATGAGAGCCCAGGTAAACCGCAGTGAGTATCTGCGCGAAACCGATCAGGAATGCCGCGAATATTGACCCCACCCAGCTTCCAAGACCACCCACAATACAGACTGCAATGGCAAGGATCAGGACATTATACCCGGATTCCACAACAATATTTCCCAAAGGTAGAAGTAATATAGCGGCCAGAGCAGCCAGCATGGAACCGAACGCCATGGCCACGATCGCCATCATATCCGAATCGATCCCCAGCATCAGGGCGGCGCGCTCATCCTGTGCCATCCCCCTTAACGCGAGACCGATCTTTGTATAATGTGTAAACAGCCATAATAACAGTACCACGACCAATCCGATGCCGACGATTATGAGCCTGTGATAATCGACCGGTATATCGCCAATATCGATACTCCCTTCAACAAATGCGGGAAGGGTATAGGTCATTCCCCTGAATCCGAAATAACGAAGGCTTTCAATAATGGCAAGCCCGATGGCATAAGACGCAATGATCTCGGAAATTTCCATCCCGCGTATCCGGATCAGCACAAACTGGTAAATCAGGGCACCGATGACAGCCGTAATGATCATGGTCAGAATAATAGCAGGCAGGTATGGAAGCCCCAGTATATTCAAAAGACTCCACGTGATAAATCCGCTCAGAACATATAGAGCGCCGTGGGCAAAATTGGGAAGCCTGCTGATTCCATATACCAGGGCAAAACCAAGCGCGTACAATGCGAGTACAACGCTGTTTATGGTTCCGTAAATCAATATATCCATTGTAAATTCCGGTTACAGTAATGGGGTTAAACGTTTTGAACCCGCTTCAAAACATATTCTAAAGGTGATGGGACCGCGGGGAATACGATTGAGGGCTTATGATTTTTTAAAAACCCCGCGGCCCCTGCTACTCATCCTATTTTTTCATCCACGGGGGCAGTTTGATCGAACCTGTCGCGATACTCTTCGGATAAACCACGACCCTCTTGCCGTCCTGCCACTGCAGAATAGTGCCGACCGCCCCTTCTTCGGGAGTTTTGCCGGGAATAACCTGGTGGCTTTTGGGGTTGAAGCGAAGCCTTCCGTAAACACCCATAATATCGGTTTTTTCCAGTTCGATAATTACCTTATCCGGGTCAATGCTGCCCGCTCTTTCGATGGCTTCTTTTAACACATACGGTGCCATATAGCTGCTTGAACTTCCGAGACCTTCAGGTTCAACACCCCATCTCTTTGTGTAAGCATTGTAAAATTTCATTGTCCATGGCGTTGCGTTGGAAGGAGCGTTCCCCGCGTTCACCACATTGCAGAGAGTATACTCTCCCTTTCCGTGAGTGGCCTTCCAAAATCCGGGCTGCTCCGCGGCTGCCAAAGTAGAACCGAACGGAAGAGCGGGTATCTTCATATTATACCATTGTTTCAAAAGGATAGCGCTCTCCGGCATATCCATCCATATATTGATAATTTCCGCGCCGGCTCTCTTGGCTTTTAAAAGTCCCATTGAAAAATCCGTGGTACCTGTGGGGTAAATTTCAGTGCCGATAACCTCCCAGCCCTTTTGAGCGGCTACTTTCCCGATAAAACCTGCGCCGCCCCGGGCATGGGACACGTCCTGGGCGATAATAAACACCTTGTTCAGGCCGTGTTTTTGTTTCAGCTCAGTAAAATTGGCCATAATTTCTCCAACCAGTTGTACAGCTTCTCCATGGATTCTAAAGCAGTATTTAAATTTATCATAATTCTTTTTAACCATGGCATGATACTTTGGAGTCAGTACACCGGTTGTCACAATCGATATTTTTTTGTGTTTTGATAAAAGAGGCATGGCAGCCAGCGCGGCTTCGGAACGAACAGGACCGCCCATGATAAAGTCGGCTTTTTTACTTAAGATCAACTTTTTCACAGCCATCAGGGCGTCACTGACCGGAACCCCAGGTTCCAGGTCGCGGGTATCAATGACTTCGACTTTAAAAAGACGTTTTTCTCCTCCCACGTCAACCCCGCCCGTTGCGTTAATCTCTTCCACAGCCAGTTTAATTCCTCTTTCCGCGCCCCAACCATATAAATAGGCTGTTGACAGCGGACAGCCGATGATAATCGGTTTCTTGGCCAGAGCACTGCTTCCGGATAAAATCACAAGTACCACTGCCAAAAAAATCGCTAAAACTGCATAATTCCTGGTTTTCATATCTCTCTCCTTTAAAGGTTTACAGGTTTTAAAGCCACTTCTATGCACCAGGCTTTTTAAGGCCATGCTCTTTTATTTTCCGTTTTACCTGTGAAACAGGAATTTTTAAAATACATTCGGTTTTTTCAAGATCCCATCCGGTCTTTTCCAAAATCGTAGATAAATGCTTCCTTTCCACTTCTTTCACAGTCATAATCATTATTCTGCTCACCAGCTTTAATTTTAATGACTCGTTTTAGATACAAGGCACTCTATCTTTTCATTTCCCATTTCGCCCACACCATCACACCATCATACCATCTGCAATGCCCATGCCAGATGGATGAGTGTGTGACCGGCGGTCGAAAGTACAAGCTAAATGTCTGATATCTATGGAGTATTGTTACTCTGTGTATCGGTCTGGGGCAGTTAAGGTTTGATGACTACCTGAAAGAAATTTTCAGGCGGGTGAAAGTTTCTTTCACTGCGGGATGTGTTACGATGGCGTGATATTATATTTTTTTATCTTTTTCCTTAATGTCGGCAGTGAAATCCCCAGCGTCTTCGCTGCCCGGGTCCGATTCCAGTCTACCCGGGCAAGAGCTTTTTTAATGTGCTCTTTTTCCACATTTTGAAGCGATAGCCGGGTGTATTCAATTTCCGGTAATGAATGACTGGAGGTTAATATCCTGTCGATGTCTTCAAGCATAATAACCGGTCCGTTCGCCCGAACAACCGCTTCAACCAGAATGTTTTCAAGCTCCCTTACATTTCCGTTCCATGGATGTACCTTTAAACGCTCGATCACCCCATGCTGCAGTTTTGATACCGAAGTATCCAGGTCATGATTGATCTTTTTTAAAAAATGATGCGTCAGATCTGAAAGATCCTCAAGCTTCTCCCTTAATGGCGGCACACGAACATTTACCACCCTTAACCTGAAATAAAGGTCCTCCCTGAACTGACCTTTCTGTACGAGAGAAGTAAGATCTCGATGAGTCGCGGCCATTATCCTGCAGTTTGACTGCAATATTTTCTGACCGCCCACACGCATGTATTCCCTTCTTTGCAGAAAACCGAGAAATTTACCCTGGAGACTGAAGGGCAGTTCTCCGATTTCATCCAGGAAGAGCGTCCCTCCGCCCGCGAGCTCAATCCGTCCCTGTTTGGTATGCCCGGCCCCGGTAAACGCCCCTTTTTCATGTCCGAACAGTTCGCTCTCAAGAAGGGTTTCTACCACAGCCGAACAATCAAGCGTAATGAACGGCTCCCGGTCAAAAAGGCTGTTCCTGTGAATCACCCTTGCGATCAGTTCTTTACCTGTACCGGTTTCCCCCTGGATCAGGACTGTGGCGCGATTCTGACATAAAAGGCCGATCGTTTTAAATATCTCCCTCATCTTGTCGCTTTTGCCGATAATCACACCCGTGTTCAAAGGGTTTTTAACTTCTTTCAGCAAAGGTGTTTCCTGGTCAACCTCCAGGATGTGAATCGCCCCGTTAACCGCTTTTTCTACCTGGTCGATATCCAGCGGTTTATGAATATAATCATAAGCGCCCCTTTTCATGGCTTCTATGGTTGTTTCCATATCCTGAAACGCGGTCATCATGATCACTTTTGTTTTGTTTTCAATTTTCTGGATTTTTTTCAACAAATCAAGACCATCTGAATCCGGTAAGCGAATATCAAGTATTACAACACGGGGTTTGTACTCTATAAAAAGTTCAAACCCGCCCTTCCCGGTTACCGCCTTATAAACAGAATGTCCCTTTTCAGTCAAAAACATTTCAAGGGATTCCAGGATTGACGGCTCATCATCCACGATTAAAATGTCAGCCATGGTTCTTCCCCGCAGGAAGACTGATCTTAAACGAAGCTCCGCCGGATGTCCTGCTTTTTACTTCGATCCACCCGTTGTGGGCCTCTATAATCCTTCTGACATTTGTAAGCCCCAGACCGGTCCCTTTTGTTTTTGTGGTAAAAAATGGTTTAAAGATTTCTTCAATATATACGTCCTTCACACCGTGCCCTTCATCATTAATAATAACTTCAGCAACCGGGTTTCCCCCATTGGGTTGATATTTACTTTCTACTGTTATAATCCTGTTATGATATGAGGCTTCAATCGCGTTCAAAAGCAGGTTGATAAAAGTTTGACCCAATTTTTCCGAATCGGAGCTGATATCAGGCATCTGACTGTCAAGCAGAAGAACGATGGATAAGCCTTTTTCCTTGAATTTCATCTCCAGCAGTTCCAGGCATGAGATAATAATCCGGTTGATCTGAAAATCTCCAAACTTGATTTGAATCGGCTTGGCAAAATCAAGAATTTCCTTTAATATCCGTTCCAGCCGAATCACTTCTCGGACCGAAATATCTATTCTTCTCTGATCGTTTCCTTTAAGGTTTTCATTTTTATTCAGTATCTGAAGATTCATCTTAACAGCGGACAACGGGTTTCGAATTTCATGGGAAAGAGAGGTTGTAATCTGACCGATATAGGCCATTTTTTCCGCCTCACGGACCCTGTTTTCCATTTTTTTTCTTTCCGTAATATCCCTGCATATTCCAATACTTGACAGCTTGTTTTCATACATTGTATTTTTTGCCAAAATTTCAGTGGGGAAGCTGCGGCCGTCTCTGTGCTTTCTGAGATACTCAAAACTTTTCGGTTTTCTTCTCCCGACATAGCTTCTATTATATATTTTCATGACTTTTTCCCGGTTACATGGATCAATAAATTTATAAAACCTGCTGTCAAGCACCTTGTCCATTTTGTATCCATGCATCGTGCAAAAAGCCTTGTTTGCGAAAACGATCTTTTCGTTCTGAACCACAAAATACCCATCGGTAATCTCTTCGACCAGGATCTTGTACTTCATTTCCGATTCCCTCAAATCGGCAGTTCTTTCTCTTACGTCTTCTTCAAGTTTTTTGTTATGCTCAAGAATTTTTTCTTCATGCATGTCCTGGAAATGATCACTGAACCGGTGCATTGTATAAGCAAGCAGGCTGTTAATCCGGGTGATACTGTCTTTAAATTCTTCAGTGGTTGTCTCGTTTGCGAGAATCGGAATAATGATGATCCTGTAGAGTTCAAAAGCTTTTTGAACATCGGAAAGTAAAAACCCGGTTTCAAGACGCATCCTGGTAATTTTGTCGATGAACCGGTTAATATGACTATATTCCTGGCGCACCAGCACGTGGTAATTCGCATCAAACGCGCCGCTAACCGTGTCCATGAGTTCTGCCCGTGATCGTTGAGCATACTGCTCGCCCACTTCAGTCTTGAGCCTGTCTACCCAATCCCGAATAACCAGACTCCTGTGGCGGCGATGAAAATCCTCAAGGCTGAAAGTCATGGTGTACCACCTTGTTTCTGAATATAAAAATCAAATATCATAATAAAGAAAAAATTCGTGCGGATGCGGTCTCAATTTTATCGGGTTTACTTCGTGTTCGGTTTTATATTCAATCCACATATCGATCGCGTCCTGGGTAAATACTTCTCCCTTTAAGAGAAATTCCCGGTCTTCATTTAAAGCCGCCAGGGATTCCTCCAGTGACCCCGGGGTGGACTCCACTTCCGCGAGTTCTTCAGGCGGCAGGTCATAGATGTTTTTATCCAGGGGTTCACCCGGATCAATCTTGTTTTGAATACCGTCAAGCACCGCCATCAATATGGCCGAAAACGCCAGGTAACCGTTGCATGAAGGATCAGGGGTTCTAAATTCAATTCGTTTTGCCTTGGGTGACGATGAATACATGGGAATCCGGATTGCCGCGCTTCTGTTGCTGCTTGAGTAGGCGAGGTTTACCGGTGCTTCAAATCCCGGCACAAGACGCTTGTACGAATTGGTGGTCGGGTTTGTAAAGGCACACAATGCGTTACAGTGCTTCAATATACCTCCAATCGCGTAAAGCGCATCCTGGGAAACACCGGCGTATTTGTTGCCCGCGAAAAGCGGTGCCCCATTCTTCCAGATACTGACATGGGTATGCATGCCCGTCCCGTTATCTTCAAACAGGGGTTTCGGCATAAAGGTAACAGTATGCCCGTGTTTATGGGCCACATTTTTTAAGACGTATTTAAACCACATCAACTGGTCTGCCATCTGAAGAAGCGGCTTAAACCGCATGTCGATTTCTGCCTGACCCGCAGTGGCGACCTCGTGATGCTGACATTCGATATCTATACCCAGGTCCTCTAATACAAGAAGCATTTCAGTTCTTAAATCCTGGAACTTATCCATGGGAGGCACCGGGAAATACCCTTCCTTGTGCCTTGGCTTATACCCCAGATTGGGTTCTTCAATCCTTCCGGAATTCCAGATTCCCTCCACGGAATCGATTTCATAAAAGGCGGCATTGCTTTTTGAATCAAACCGGATATTATCAAAAATAAAAAATTCCGCTTCAGGCCCAAAATAAGCGATATCTCCAATACCCGTGCTTTCTAAATATGTTTCAGCTTTTTGAGTAATATAACGGGGATCCCGTGAATACGGTTCCAGTGTTATCGGGTCTACAATATTCCCGATTAATACAAGTGTCGATGCTTTAAAAAATGGATCAATCCTGGCTGTATCCGCATCGGGCACCACCAGCATATCGCTGAGATTGATCGGCTGCCACCCGCGTATACTCGAACCGTCAAAACCGAATCCCTCTTCAAAACTTAACTCATTCAGTTCTCCCCTGGGTACTGTAAAATGCTGCCATACACCGGGAAAATCCATAAACCGGATATCAATTACTTTTATTTGTTTCTTTTCAATTAGCTCAAGTACTTCTTTCGGACTCATCTAACCCTCCTGTTTCTTTACTGTGCTTTTATAGAAGTAAGTTGATGTTCGACGTTCATCTTCTCTGCCACTATAACGCATGCTTCCCCGTTTCTCCGGTCCTGACCCTGACAGCTGTCTCTACCGGGGTAACAAATATCTTTCCATCTCCAATTTTACCGGTATTGGCAGCATCCCTGATTTTTTCGACCACCTCATCAACTCTGCCAGATTCCACTACAATCTCAATTTTTGTCTTCGGTATAAAATCCACAACATATTCAGCGCCACGATATATTTCCTTGTGACCTTTTTGCCTGCCGTATCCCTTTACCTCGGAAATGGTCATTCCCTGTATGCCGATTTCATTTAAGGCCTCTTTGACTTCATCCAGCTTAAAAGGCTTTATAATTGCTTCAATTTTTTTCATTCTTACTCCTCCCGGACCGGTTATTTTCAGGTCGATTGATACCTGATTTCTATTTATCTGAATGGATAATCCCTTTCTTTATAGTGGATTTTATTTCTTCAACCTGATCTGGAGAATCCGCTTTCTGCCCATCAAAATCCCTGACATAAAAAATATCAACCACCTGGTCGGATTTGGTAGCGATCTTTGCCACCCAGATATCCAGACGGCAGCGAAACAGCGCGTCCGTTATCGTGAAAAGAAGCCCCGGATAATCATAGGTAAATACTTCTATGATTGTAAAAAAGCTTGAGCTGTCGTTGTCGACCACTATACGACTGGGCCGGGTCGCTGTGTGTGATTTTACTCTCCGCTCCCGGCTCGTCTTTTCCCTAAGCTCCGAGGCAATGTCCAATTCACCGAGAATCACCAGGTTCAGGTCTTTTTCCGCACGTGCCCAGGTCTCATTTTCAAACAGCCTGTCACGGGGTGCTTTGACTTCAAAAATATCAACAGCAATACGGTTACGCCAGGTGAATATCCTGGCATCGATAATGTCCATATTATTTAATGTAAAAATACCGGCTAGTTTTGAAAAAAGCCCCGGCCGATCTTTCGCGCATACCTTTACTGTACGGGTATTAGCAGATTCCCATCGGGTAACCGACCATATAAACTCTCTGTCACCCAGTTCTTTGAAATGTTTAATATCTTCTCTTATTTCACTTGATGTGGCATACAGTAAATACCTCGGTGATAAAACCGCAAAAAGTGATTCAAGTTCCTTCCTGGCTTCATCTGACTTTTCTAAAGATAACACCTTGATCTTTTTTTTCTCTATATCTTCAATGACTTCTTGAGACGCCAATTCACCTTTTTCAAGTATGTTTAATACCCTTATAAAAAGGGTCCTCAAAAGAGTTTCTATCCAGTCATTCCAGGCATTTGGTCCGGTGGCCATTGAGTCGGCAACGTTTAGAAGGTATAACATCTTAAATTGTTCGATATCCGCCACTTCCCTCGCGCATGAAAGCACTGTCTCTTCATCGTGAATGTCTCTCCTTGAAGCGATCTTTACAAGCATCAGGTGCTTTTTTACCAGAAAAGATACAGTTTTCACGTCTTCAGGTTTTAATCCCCTGTCTGTAAGCATTGATTCTACGATCACGGCACCGGTTCCGGCATGATCTCCACTTGAATTTGCCTTACCGATATCATGGAAAAGAGCCGCCCAGAGGAGCAGCTTTTTCTTTTTTATCTCATGATAAACCTCACTGTACAAAGGATCTATCCCGATATCATCAGCAACGGCAAAATTCTTTATCGTCTGGACGGTCCTTAGAAGATGCAAATCAACCGGAAACACATGATATTCATCATACTGAATAAGGTTGATGACACCTTTTATCTCGGGAAACAGATGTACCAGGAAACCTGTATTGAGCATTTCTTTTAAAACATTGAAAACAGGTGCCGGGGCCAATAAAATTTTTTCAAAGGATTTTATTACTACGAAGGAGGTATAATAATTTTTATCAGCCAGATAGCTGAATTCCCTGATAATTCTCTTGGCCTCGGCACACAGCGGTATTTTAAGGTGTGTACTCTCCTCAAATATTCTGATTAAGAGCTCTGGAGACTTTAATATCTCCTCCAGTGAACTGAAGTTCAACATCTCCCGTTCAACCGTAAGCCCTTTGATTTTTGTTTTCTTTGGCGATTGCTTCCTTGGTTTTCCCTTCCTGATATATCCCAGTTCATAAAGAAACATCAGATGCTGTTGTTTCACAAGATCCATATGGTGATGCAGTTCCCCAAGAAACCGTTCCACAGGACGATGCCCGTTTATCTTCTTAAATTTCATCGATTCCGCAAGCTTGATCTGGTTTTCAAAATGAAGCTGGTCGCATCTTCTACCGGAAATATGATGCAGCCGGTTACGAACATCCCAAATAAAATCCAGCGCATTGTTCAATTCGGTGAACTCATCATGAGAAAGCCTGCCGGAATATTCCAAATCCCTCGGCGTCTTCAGATTGAATTGAATCCGGGCCAGCCACAGCATGGTGTGGTAATCCCTTAATCCGCCCTGACCTTCTTTTATATTGGGTTCCAGCCTATATGTGGAATCACCAAAATGTTTATGTCTTTTCTGTGCCTGCCCGATCAGCCAGGATACAATCTCTTCCTGTTTACGGCTGAATATCTCTTTTTCAAGATTACTCATAAGCCGGGTAAAAACAGGAGATACCCCGCAGATAAACCGGGCATCCAGGAGCGGAATCAATATTTCAAATTCTCTGTGCGCAAGCTCTATACATTCATCTAAAGATCGAAGAGCGTAGCCCACATCCAGCCCGATATCCCATAAAGGATAAACGATTTCCTGTATAAGATTTTCAGCATCTAAAGATACCTCTTCCTTAAAAACAAAAAGGAGATCCACATCAGAATGCAGGCACAATTCAGCCCTGCCATATCCCCCAAGAGCTACGAATACATATGGATTCTTCTCCAGCCCCATGGCCGGGCCGATGGTACTCGTTTCAAAACAGTTCCTGAAATAATCATCTAAAATACCCGTGTTCTGCTCAAGGAATACTGAAGATTTCCCATCAGGTATTTTATTGACCAGAGCAACTCTCTCTTCCAGCAAAATTTCGGATGTGTGTTTTTTGTCATTTATCATGGCAGATTTCTATCGTTTTAAACCATTTTGTAAAAAAATACTAATAGTCATAAGTAGCAATATATGTGCCACATTTATACAGATGATTATATTCAATAATATTAATATTTTATCAATTCCTTGTTTTAAATCTACACTCATGGTATTACAAATTTGTAAGTTTTAGACTCTATTTATTACATTTTTGTATCATTCTATCGCTGTGTTTCACCCTGAACCGGTTCATGGGATCAGGTTTTAATTGTTGCGATACATCCGGAGAATATCTGATTCTCTATAAAAGGTTTCAAACCGTTTCATTACTCCAGGAATTTTTGCCAGATCAATATGACACTTTTCCTCAATCGCACGAACCTTTCATCACGCACCACAGGCGGCCTTTCCTGCAGACTTAGCTTATGGGCAACAGCCCTGTAAACCAGGTAAGCATACCTTAAAATATTGACTGTATATTCATCAACACCTCCTGTTTTATAAAGGGTATACAAAAGCCGCACAACATCGGTCCAATTGAGTAGCTCTGGGAATTGGCGTGCTTTCAGTAAAACAAAATACTGCACGATAAATTCTATATCGACGATACCGCCGGGTGACTGTTTAAGATCAAAGGTTCCGGATTGATGATTCAGCAGTTCCCGACGCATACGCTCGCGCATACCCGAGACATCTTTTCTCAATTGATTTTTTTTGCGGCATACCGACAGCACGGATCTTCTTATTTTCTCAAAATGTTTTTTCAGGCGTTCATCTCCTCCGATTGCCCGGGCTTTAATCAAAGCCTGATGCTCCCATGTCCAGGCATCTTTCACCTGATATTCCATAAATGATTCAATGTGGCTTACCAGGACACCGGAACTGCCGCTCGGCCGCAAACGTGTGTCTGTTTCATATAAAATTCCTGCGCGTGTATGCATGGTCAGCATATGCAAAACCCGCTGTCCCAGCCGTGCGAAAAACTGGCTGTTATCTATCGGGCGACTGCTGTCTCGTGTTTGCCCGTTGGTCCCGGCATGAAGAAAAACAAGATCCAAATCAGAGTCGTATCCAAGCTCATACCCGCCCATCTTACCATACGCGATAACCGCAAAACCTTCATCACATTCTTGATTGTCAAGTACGCATACAGGCCGCCCATGCTTTTTCTCCAAATAATTCCAGGATAATCTCAAAACTTTGTTTACAACGGCTTCAGCAATTTCTGTCAAATGATCACTTACCTTCATCAAGGGAAGTATTTCAGTTACATCTGCCGCGCACACACGCAGCATATTTGTCTGCCTGATGATGCACAATTCCTCCATCTGGTATTCAAAATCATGAGAAACCCTTTCGATTCGCCGGCTGAGCTCTTCATCTATCTCTTCTCTTTTCGGTGGAGCATACAACACTCGCGGGTCAAGAAGCTCATCCAGCAAAACAGGGTGATTCGCCAAAAATGACGCAATAAACGGACTGGCTTCTTCCAGGCGAACCAGGTGGGTAAGTGAAGGCGGATTTTCCAGTAAAAGGGCAAGATATGTTGTCCGTCTTTTTATGGCTTTCACAAGCATAAAGATCCGGGTCAGTGTAATTTCTGGGGTTTCAGAATTACTGACAGCAGCCAGGATAAGGGGAATCAGTTTATCAAGGCGCTGTCTTCCATGAAGCCCAAGTGTCTGAATTGCGGGATCGTTTCTTAGATGTTTTAAAAGTTTCAGGATCTCATCAGGCCTGTTATAGCCCATACCTGAAAGAAATGAAAATGCCAGATCTTCTTCCACCAGACCGTGCCATATGGCCTCCAGTTCATTTTTTCTGTTCTTACCGACAGTGTCAGATGCTTCCAGTAACAGGGCAAAATGCTTAGCCACATTTTCTCGATGTTCTTCAAGGCATTCATTAAATTCCTTTTCACCGGTAAAATTCAATGAAAGAGCCAGCCGGTAACGTTCAACCGGTTCGACCGGAAGTGTGTGTGTTTGTCGATCCGCATATTCCTGGAGACGGTTTTCTGTGCTGCGAAGGAATATATACGCCTTGTCCAATAACTCGCAGACATCTGCAGATACATACCCTTCACCCGAAAGAGCGGAAAGTATTTTACGAATTCCCTGGTCCTGAAGCGTCGGTACAACACCCCCCCGGATCAATTGAAAAATCTGTCCAAAAAATTCGATCTCACGAATTCCGCCCGGCCCGAGTTTTATGTTTTCCTTCATTCCCTTGCGGTTCAATTCGAGATTAATTTTTTGCTTCATGCTTCGCATGGATTCAAAAGCATTGTAATCAAGATAGCGTCGGTATACAAACGGCTTCAGCTTTTGCAGCAGGCGCTCCCCTTCAGTCCTGTCTCCAGCAACACACCGTGCTTTAATCCAGGCATAACGTTCCCAATCCCGCCCCTGCAGCTGGCAATACTGCTCCAGCATATCAAAACTTACAGCCAAAGGCCCGTTTTCGCCATACGGACGCAGACGCGTGTCCACACGAAACACGAAACCTTCTTTCGTCACCCGGCCCAACACCTTTATCAATTTTCGGCAAAGACTTGAAAAAAACGTTTCATTAGCAATCGGCCTGCTGACACCCCGGGTTTCCCCGTCCTCCGGGTATAGAAAAATAAGATCAACGTCAGAAGAAAAATTGAGTTCTGAGCCGCCCAGTTTCCCCAACCCGATCACGACAAGCTGCTGTGGGCCGCTAATCCCGTGAGGCACACCGTTTGCCAGGCAATGCTGCCGATATAGAAAAGATAATGACGCGTCGATGCAGGCATCGGCAAAGGCGGTAATATCAGCCATTGTCTCTTCAAGCCCGGCCTGCCCGGAAATATCACGCCAGGCAATACGGACCATTTCTCTGAGTTTTAATCCACGGAGTATCTTTTCAAGCTGATCTTCTTTGGCTGCATCGGTCAGCAGCTTTTTTATTGATTGGCTATATGAATCTTGATGATAAGTATTTGATAAATCCCCGGTCTTAAAAAGATCTATCAGCATTCCGGGGTTGCGGATACATCCCGAGGCAATAAAGTCACTGAAGATAAAAACACGCTGGAGGGTTTCAAGAAACTTACGGTCATCTGTAAGTTTAAGTTTTTCCTTTTCAAGGACTTGATTAAAATCAGACCACTTCCTTTGAAAATCCTGTTCAAGCTGCTCTGATAGACTATTCGGCATAATCATTCATCAGTTTGCAGAAGCCTGAGCAATAAGTGATAATGCGTCCGGTATCTGTTTTTTCCTGGTAATTTCAAATACTGAATATCCGTACTTGTCACTGTATAAATCAACATGCGACACCCTGTCAAAAAATTCAGGCAGCCCTCTGACAAATATGCTCAATGATTTTTCCTGAGGTTTGATTTGAACCGCCCAGAAATTATCCGGTGTCTCCTCAAACTTACTGCTGCGCGGTTCATAGCTTAATTCACCGGAAAACCTGCTTCGTATTTTTGACAGCAGTTCTTCCCCCGTCTCCCGGAAGCTGCTTGGAACTTCACTCAGAAACAGTCTGTCCCCCTGGGAAAATATCGGGGCAGCCGCATCATCTTTGGGTGGTATTATCGCGGTTTTCTTTTTTGCTGTTTTTTTCTTAGGATCCGAACTCTTCTTTTGTGCTGGTGATGATTTTACTTTTTTTGAGTGTGTTTTATTATAACCCTTTTTCAATGACCCGTTTATTACAATCACATGATTTGTACTGCCGATATTAATAAGACTGGCTGAATTAAGATCAAAAGTAATACTTTGAGAATATTCATCAAATTCACTTCCCGAATCAAGCAGGATCACAGTATATGGTCCCTTCCTGCTTTTGCAGGTCCCAAAAGCAGGAGTTTCATCCGGCCCAAGTTCTGCCTTCCATATCCCATTATCAAGCAAAATGGCATTTTCGATAGTAATTCTTAAACCCATTGTTCTCTCCATCAAACCGGCATATCCAAAGTGCATGCCATCGGCGGCGCCTTATTCAGACGTGATTTCAAAACCTTCTATCAGGTCCAATTTTCAGTTTTGGAAAAATAATCTCTATACCTGTCGACATATCTAATATATTCCCTCCTGCACCGCAGGTCAACAATTCGTGCTGAAGCGGTTGAATCCTTCGCCCTGTTTTGCAGTTGAACCTGATTGAATATCTTAAAACAAATTTTAGACATCAGGGATCACAAACTGATTACGGGAATCGGTTTCAAAATCACTTCTATTTATTTGTTAACTTAAATCGTTTATAAAATCAACGATTAACCCGCATTTCTCACAAGCCTTTGTCATGAAATCCCATATGCATATGGATCTTCTCCAACTCATCGGGAGATGATCCAGTAATATAAATTAAAAAATGGCCGTGCCTGCTCCCGGGATCACAATTTCTGTTTGGAACTTACAAATAATTACAAAATTGTAATTTTATAATTTTTTTTGTTACATTTTTGTATTCGTATAAATATTTATGGGGATTAAATTTATCATATTCACATCTTCCTGAAATTATTCATCTTACAGTAATTATTGAATTTGTTTATCAGAATATTATGCACATCGGTCTTCCGCGAAAAATATTAATTTCATGATTCATCAATTACCCATTTGACAAACTCTATTCTTCTCCCCTATATAGAGTGCGGCTCGAATTAATATTAATTGATAATAACCTTAAAAAACTTAACATTGATATGAAAGCACTATTGGCCCTGGAAGATGGGCGAACCTTTCCATGCAGATCCTTCACCGGACCGGGCGAATCCTGGGGAGAGGTCGTATTCAATACAAGTATGACCGGATACCAGGAAGTCCTGACCGATCCCTCCTATAAAGGGCAGATGGTAACCATGACATATCCCCTTATTGGAAATTACGGGGTAAACCATGACGATATCGAATCAAAGAAAATACAGGTGGCAGCATTTATTGTCAGGGAATATCAGCATTCACCGAGTAATTTCAGATCAACGGCGACCCTCGCGGACTATCTAAAAGATCAGGGGATTATTGGTGTCGAAGACCTGGACACGCGGGCTCTTACACGGCATATCAGGAAAACCGGAGCGATGCGGGCGGTTATCTCCACAAGCAATCTGGAACCTGAGTCCCTGATCAACAGGGCCAAAGAGATACCCGATATGACAGGGCAGGATCTGGCCAAAGATGTAACCACACATACACCCTATTACTGGAAAAGCGGCAAACCGATTTTCCCTGATTCAAAACCCATGATACTGGACCACAGTATCTGGCAGCACCGGGGCGATAAACGCTCTGTTGTGGCATTTGATTTTGGCATCAAGTTTAATATCCTGAGATGCCTGGATGCTTCCGGCTTTGAAGTTGTTGTGGTTCCCGCGGAAACCAGCGCGGAAACCATAAAAGCGATGTCACCGGACGGAATTTTCCTTTCAAACGGTCCGGGTGATCCCGAACCCGTCACTTACGCCATCTCGACGATTCAAGAGCTTGTTGGGTATCGTCCAATATTTGGCATCTGTCTTGGACACCAGTTAATGGGCCTTGCTCTGGGCGGAAAGACATACAAACTAAAATTCGGTCATCGCGGCGCGAATCAACCTGTAAAAAACCTCTTGACGGGAAAAATTGAAATCACATCCCAAAATCATGGATTTGCCGTGGACAGTGAATCGCTTAATGGAAAAGATATTGAAATTACACATATCAATTTAAATGACAATACCCTGGAAGGATTCAGGCATCTTAAGCATCCGATATTTACAGTACAGTATCACCCGGAGGCATCCCCGGGACCGCATGACGCGAAATATCTATTTGAAAATTTTACAGCCCTGATGGATACGCACTGACAACAGTTTAAACGAAAAAAAATACAATGCCAAAAAGAAAAGACATTGAGAAAATTCTAATCATAGGCGCCGGCCCGATTATCATCAGTCAGGCATGTGAATTTGATTATTCCGGCACTCAGGCCTGTAAAGCCCTGAAGGAAGACGGCTATACCGTCATACTGGTTAACAGTAACCCTGCGACGATTATGACTGATCCTGAACTGGCGGACCGGACCTATATCGAGCCGGTAACACCGGAGACCGTTGCGATGATAATCGAAAGGGAACGGCCCGATGCACTGCTTCCAACCTTAGGCGGTCAAACAGGTCTTAATACCGCCGTGGAAACCGCAAAAATGGGAGTGCTCGATACCTATAATGTTGAAATGATCGGCGCATCCATCGAATCAATTAATAAAGCTGAAGATCGTGATCTCTTCCGCAAAGCCATGAATAAAATAGGGCTTCGTATCCCTGATAGCGGTATCGCAACAAATATGTCTTCTGTTCGCGCCATCGCGGATGAGATCGGGTTCCCGATCATTATTCGACCCAGTTTTACCCTTGGCGGTACAGGAGGCGGTGTCGCCTATAATCCTGATGATCTTGAAACCATGGCAAAGGCAGGTCTGGATGCCAGCCTGATCCACCAGATCATGCTGGAAGAGTCGGTTCTCGGCTGGAAAGAATATGAACTGGAAGTCATGCGGGACACTAATGACAATGTGGTTATTGTCTGTTCCATTGAGAACCTGGATCCCATGGGAGTGCACACGGGCGACAGTATCACGGTCGCACCGGTCCAGACTTTAAGCGACCGGGAATACCAGGTGATGAGGGATGCCTCCCTGGCCATAATGCGCGAAATCGGTGTTGACACAGGCGGCTCAAATGTTCAATTCGCGATCAACCCTGAAAACGGGGATATGATCATCGTTGAAATGAATCCACGGGTTTCACGCAGCAGCGCCCTGGCATCAAAGGCAACCGGTTTCCCCATCGCAAGGATAGCGGCAAAACTGGCTGTAGGATACACCCTGGATGAAATTCCAAACGATATCACAGGTGAGACATACGCGTCATTTGAGCCGACACTCGACTATTGTGTGGTAAAGATTCCGCGATGGACGTTTGAAAAATTCCCTGAAACTGAAGATACCCTGACCACAGCCATGAAATCTGTAGGCGAAACCATGGCCATCGGCAGAACTTTTAAAGAAGCGCTCCAGAAAGGCCTCAGGTCTCTTGAAATCGGAAGATATGGCCTGGGTGCGGATGGAAAAGATCTTTTCAAGAGAAATGGCCGGTCTGAAGAACTTCCATCCCGTTCTGAGATCGAACAGAAACTGGCGACCCCCAATTCCCAAAGGATTTTTTATTTAAGATATGCCCTGGTCATCGGCATGTCGATTGAATCCATTTTTGAATTAACACTGATTGACCCCTGGTTCCTGTATCAACTCCGGGATATCATTGAAATGGAACAGGAGATCAAAAAAAGCGAAAAAAACCTTTCGCCATCCCTGCTGAAAAAAGCCAAAACATACGGTTTTTCTGATGTTCAGCTGGCATTTCTAACCGGAACCAGTGAAGATCATATAAAAGCAAAACGATCAGATCTCGGAATCAACCCGGTATACAAACTTGTGGACACGTGCGCGGCTGAGTTTAAAGCCGCTACACCTTACTACTATTCAACGTATGAAGTCGAAAATGAGGCCAGGGTATCTGGCCAAAAAAAGGTGATGATCCTTGGCGGCGGGCCCAACCGAATCGGCCAGGGAATTGAATTCGATTACTGCTGCGTCCATGCGTCCTTCGCCCTTAAAGAAGAAGGCGTACAAAGCATAATGGTGAACAGCAACCCCGAAACCGTTAGCACGGATTACGACACATCGGACAAGCTTTACTTTGAACCCCTGACCAAAGAAGATGTTCTGCAGATTGTTGAAATAGAAAAACCATCCGGGATCATTGTCCAGTTCGGCGGCCAAACACCCTTAAACCTGTCCACACCGCTCTTTAAGGCCGGAGTTAACATACTGGGGACCCAACCGGAAAGTATTGACCGTGCGGAGGACAGGAAACTTTTTAAAGCAATGTTAAACAAAGTGGGCCTTATTCAGCCTGAAAATGGAACAGCCATTTCGATTAAAGAGGCTGTAAATGTGGCAGAAAATATCGGATATCCTGTGATTGTCCGCCCCTCATATGTTCTGGGCGGCCGCGCCATGAAAATTGTTTATGATCGCGATGGCCTGAAAAATTTTGCTCAGCTTGCCATTGCCGCTTCCCCGGATCACCCGGTCCTGATCGATAAATTCATTGAAGATGCCGTCGAAGTGGATGTTGATTCTATTTCAGATGGGAAAACCACAATAATCGGCGGTATTATGGAGCATATTGAAGCCGCCGGGATTCATTCCGGTGATTCAGCCTGTGTGCTTCCGCCTGTAAACCTGAAACAGCCAATCATCGATGAGATAACCAAAGCCACCAAAGTGATGGCGGCTGAACTCAAAGTCATCGGGTTGATGAACGTACAATACGCCATTAAAGACAACAGGCTTTTTGTTATCGAAGTCAACCCCAGGGCATCCAGAACAATACCGTTTGTAAGCAAAGCCACCGGGATACCGCTGGCCAAACTCGCGACAAAAGTTATGCTGGGACGATCTTTGGACAGCCTTGGACTGACTCATGAAATAATTCCAAGGCATGTATCGGTTAAAGAAGCGGTTCTTCCGTTTGACAGGTTTCCAGGCGTGGACACACTGCTCGGGCCGGAGATGAAATCCACCGGGGAAGTCATGGGAATCAGTTCACAATTCGGCGCGGCGTACGCAAAAGCTCAATTGGGGGCTGGACAAAACCTGCCCAAATCCGGAACCGTATTTATCAGCGTACAGGACAAGGACAAGGAAAAAATACTCCAGGTTGCATCCGATTTTCATAAATCAGGCTTTTATATTATTTCGACCGAAGGAACCTACAGGTTTCTCACAGACAATGGTATACCTAATAAGCGAATAAACAAGGTATCTATTGGCCAACCCAATGTTATCGATGCAATCAAAAACGGAAACGTCCAATTAATTATAAACACTGGAACCGGGGATACACCCAGACGTGATGGATACCTGATCAGACGTGCGGCAATAAAGTACAATATACTCTACACCACTACCATTGCAGGAGCAAGCTCCATGTTTAAGGGCATTGAAGCCCTTTTACAGAAAAAACATTCTGTGATGACCATCCAGGAATATAATCCCTTAAAAAACGAACTGAATTCTGAGTTGATTGGATTGTGATAATCTATTAATGTGAATCATTCTTAATGGTTTCAATACCTGAAGCAGGAGATAAAATCCAATATGAATTTTTCAGAAAAACCACGCGAAGCCTGCGGGATATTCGGCATCCACGGTCTTCCCGAAGCGGCAAAACTGACCTATTTCGGCTTGTATGCCCTGCAGCACAGGGGACAGGAAAGTTCAGGCATTGCGGTACAGCAAAACAATAAAATAGTGGCTCACAAAGGTATGGGCCTGGTACCTGATGTGTTTGATGTGAATCACCTGGAACAGCTGGATGGGGATAATGCCATCGGGCATGTCAGGTATTCCACGACCGGGAGTTCCATACTCGTTAACGCTCAGCCGTTTGCTGTCCTCCATAAAAATAAATCATACGCCATTGCTCATAATGGTAACTTTGTAAACGCGACTGTTCTTAAAAATGAACTTGAAGAAACAGGGTCAATTTTTCAAACCACCATGGACAGTGAAGTTTTCCTTCATATTTTTATCGATCATCTTAAATATGGTTTTGAAAACGCTCTTATGGCGACGGTGGCCAGGATTAAAGGTGCGTATTCAATTATCATGCTGACGAGCAGAGGCGAAGTGATCGGAATAAAAGACCCGAACGGGTTCAGACCGCTTTGTCTGGGAAAGCTGAACGGCAATTATGTACTGGCCTCTGAAACCTGTGCGTTTGACCTTGTAGAAGCCGAATTCATCCGCGAACTCGATCCCGGAGAAATTGTAATCATCAGTGATAAAGGTATTAAGAGTTTAAAACCCCATCCAAAAACACAACCGAGCTTCTGTATATTTGAATTTATTTATTTTGCACGTCCGGACAGTACAATATTCGGCCAGAATGTTTACCAGACCAGGAAAGCTCATGGGCACTGCCTTGCGAAGGAAGCGCCCGTAGATGCTGATTTTGTAATGCCTTTTCCTGATTCCGGCACATATGCCGCTCTTGGCTATTCGGAAGAATCCGGTATACCCTTTGAGATGGGAATGATTCGCAACCATTACGTGGGCCGAACATTTATCCAGCCGACCCAGAGTATGCGTGAATTCAGCTCAAGAATTAAATTAAATCCTGTAAAAGAACTTCTTAGAGGAAAAGATATCATCATTATAGAGGATTCGATCATTCGCGGAACAACAGTCAAAACAAGGGTTAAGGCCCTGCGCAAATTGGGTGTAAATAAAATCCACATGCGCGTCAGCGGACCTCCCCACCGCTATCCATGCCACTATGGTATCGATTTCTCAACACGAGGAGAACTGATAGCGGCCAGTCAGTCAGTCCTGGAACTACAGGAAACCCTGGGACTCGATTCACTTTACTACCTCAGCATTGACGGCCTTCTTAAATCTACGAATATTGAACACCCGGAAAAAAACTTCTGCAAAGCCTGCTTTGATGGATTATATCCTGTGAAATTTGATAAAGGGATAAGCAAAGACTGTCTTGAAATAACATAGAAATGGTGAGTTGATCCCATGATCAGTTATGTATTAACTGCCGTTTTTGTTGCTTTTTGCTTAAAATCTGTTATATATTTAAATACTCCGAATGATTCGCGGCTTATCGCAAGTCTGAATTGAAGAGAACCTAACCCTCAAGAGGTCATCATGATTGAATCAAAATATTTAAAAGAAAATATAGAAAATATACAGAAGCTTATGACAATTCCAGCCCTGAAGAACTTTGAAACAAAAAGTCTCGGAAAACTGCTTAGATTAAGCAAGATCAGGCAATATGACACCGGTGAATGCATCATAAAGGAAGGGGATCTGGATCCATGGCTCTATTTTTTACTTTCCGGGAAAATACGAATATCAAAAGAAAAACATAATATCGGCACATTAGATAAAAAAGGCGAAATATTCGGTGAAATGCGAATTATCGACAGCCTAAGCAGGTCTGCCTCTGTTACCGCAGTCGGTAAAACCATTTGCCTGGCTGTTGATACTTCCGCGAAAAACAGGCTTACCACCGGCGGTTCAAGAGACGAGAAGATCGATTTCCTTCTCCTTTTATACAGGATCTTTGCTGAGTATATGTCGATACGGCTTCGCTTGACAAATGAAGAACTTGTGAGCGCCAAAAAGCAGATTAAAAAACTCAGAACCGTGAAATGAAAAAAACCGTTTCTTTCTCTCCTGATGCATCTAATGTTTTTTTCCACATCCTGACAGCCTGCAATTTAAAATGTCGTCACTGCTATATCAACCCGAAAGAACATGGGACCGAATCACTTGCTCTATCTACAATAGAATCATGGCTTGCCATATTTGCCGGACAAAGTAAAAAAGCCAATATTATCTTTTTGGGAGGAGAGCCCACCTTACATCCAGATCTTCCTAAAGCAGTAAAAACAGCCCGAAACGAAGGATATTCCTCTATCACCATTGACACCAATGGTTTCCTATTCAATGATATTCTTTCAAAACTAACACCCGGAGATGTTGACTTTTTCAGTTTCAGCCTGGACGGCGCAACCCGGCACATAAATGATATGATACGGGGCGGCGGTGTTTACGACAAATGTATCGAAAGTGTAAAAAAAGCAGTTTCTGAGGGATATTCAACAAGTCTTATCTATACCGTCAGCGGGAACAATTTACATGAACTCCACTTGATGGGGCCGCTCCTCGAAAACCTTGGAATAAATCGATTTTTTATCCAGGTTATCGGATTAAGGGGTAAATCCTCTAAAGCCGGAAAAAAAAATTTACAGGTTTCAAAGTCTGAATGGACAGACATTGTACCCAAAGCCGCAGAAGAAATCTCAAAGCGCGGTATAACGGTCACATACCCAAAAGTATATCTGGAAAAAAATGAGAAATTTGAATGCGCGGCCATTGTGGCAAAAAATTATTTCATTTTTCCGAACGGACGTGTATACCGATGCCCTTTATGTGAAGATTTCCCGATCCACAGTATGGAAATACGGGATAATCGTCTTCACCGACATATCCTGCTTCCGTGAGGCTTGTGGCATCTGCTATTGTAAAAGGAACATTAAGAAATCTGGCAAGTGTCTGTGCAAGTAAAGTCTTT
>JAUVGT010000301.1 GCA_030593645.1 Deltaproteobacteria bacterium | reverse complement strand
AAGACTGGCTTTTAATCTACAATAAAGAAGTATAAGAAGAAGAAGTAGAAGAAAGATATTTTCACAAAAGGGATCGCATCAGTCTTCCTGCTGGAAGTGTTGTATTAAGTATATATGCGGGTGGATTCGATTTATCAAGAACGTTTAACATTATAGCAGGGGAAACATTGATTTGGGATTTTGGAGCAGATCTAGAAAAGATGAGAACAAATTAAACGCTTATCGCAGTGTCAGTTTTAGTTTATTTTTTGGACGGGGCGGTATGGGTACTTTCTCCCAGAAATTAAAACCATCAAAAATGCTATGATCCATCCGGATGGATCGATCTTTGATATCCTGAACAATATTAAGATTGGTGTCAAAATGAGAATCCAAAAACATTCGGTTCGCAATTCCGTCATAATCATCATCAACCAGGATTAAAAATGGTTGCCAGCTCCAGCTATTGTCCTCCTGCATCAATTTAAATTCAATCAGGTCCACGCCAATACCGGTTTGATCTGCCCACATGGCGGTTGCATCCTGGTTGCGGTTATACCCGAAATAGATGGCCTGTGTTTTCCCCCATGGAGTTGCTATGGAAGTAAATCCCTGTTTTATTATTTTTTTCTGGGATTGGTATTCGGGAAGGTCATGGGACACTTTCGGCTTTGCACCCTTAAAAACGGTTGAGCATGAGTATTGGAGAATCGTGGAAAACAAAAAACATGTTAACAATACATAAATGGGCGCAGAACATTTTCGTATTTGGATAAGTTCATATATTAATCTGATTTTTCTATATTTTTTTCGTGTTTTCAATCTTTCATGCTTTCGCTTGCCCTGTTAAACTTTCCTTCCATTTAACACGGGTGATTTTTTTAAATTAGATTCCGCTCATACAATGTAGAATAATACCCGTTTTGCGCGATCAGGTCCAGATGGTTCCCGGTCTCTACAATACGTCCATTTTTCATGACATAGATATTATCAACATGTTTAACCGTTGAAAGACGGTGCGCGATAATAATCATTGTACGGTTTCGGCTCAGTTTCTCCAAAGACTTCTGGATCAGACTTTCAGACTCAGTATCAAGGGATGATGTGGCTTCGTCAAATATCAGTACCGGCGGGTTTTTTAAAAAAACCCGGGCGATGGAAACCCTCTGCTGCTGTCCTCCTGAAAGCTTGACACCTCGTTCACCTACCAGGGTATTATATCCATTGGGTAGGCTTTCGATATAATCGTGGATATTAGCCATACGGGCTGCATCGATTACTTCATCTTCACCCGCTCCCGGACGGCCGTACAGAATATTGTCCATTATGGTTGAGTCGAAAAGGAAGACGTTCTGCTGAACAATACCAATATTTTCACGCAGGAACTTTTGTGTGAGATTCATAATGTCGTGATTATCAAAAAGAATTTTTCCCTGCAAAGGTTCATAAAACCGAGGCAGCAAAGACACCAGCGTGCTTTTCCCCGCCCCTGATTCTCCTACAATGGCAATACTTTTACCTTCCGGTATGTCCATGGAAATGTTATCCAGTACAGAATTCTGGCTTGCTTCGTAAGCAAAGGAAATACGATCAATTTTAATCTCTCCGGATACATTATCCAAAGCATAGGCATCTTTTTTATCCTGGATTTCAGGCTCAATATCCATGACTTCCACAAATCGTTCAAAGGAGGTCACACCCTGGTAATACTGCTCGGCAAAGTTGATCAACCGTTCGATAGGAGGTAAAATTACACCCACAAACAGGAGAAATCCCACCAGGTCCGGCACATCAATACGATCCATATAGATAAAATAGGTTCCGGCCGAAATAATGGTGAGATAGTAAATATCCCGTAGAAAATGCATGACGGAGTAAAAAAGTGCCATGATGCCGTAAACATTTTCCTTGGCTTCACGGAAATGGGTATTGGCAAAGGAAAATTTTGTAAACTCAAGCTCCTCGTTGGCATATGACTTTACTTCCCGGATTCCCTGGACGGAATTTTCCACGGACGAATTGATGTCGGCAATCTTTAACCTGACACCCCTGAACCCGTCTTTCATTCTCTTGCCCACATATATTCCCCAAAATATCATCAAAGGAATCGGCAGTAGAGCCAGAAGGGCCATCTGTATATTAAATTGGAACATCAGGATAAACGCTCCGAAAATCACAGTCATGGAGATCAAAAGATCTTCCGGCGCATGGTGTGCCACTTCGGTGATCGTGTTGAGATCATTTGAAATTCTTGACATGATGTGACCGGTTTTAACGTTGTCAAAATACCTGAATGAGAGTTTCTGAAGGTGCCTGAAAATATCCGAGCGCAAATCATACTCGATCCGCACACCGAGAATGTGGCCCCACTTGATCCTGATAAATGATAATAAAGCGGTCAACCCGTATATGGCGAATATAAGCCCAAGGAGAAACAGAATCATGTGCGTGTTTCTTTCGGGCAGTGCTGTTTTAAGCAGCAGCCAGGTGGTAAAAGGAAAGAATATCAAAATCACCGATGCGGTCAGGGCTACAGTCATGTCGAGAATGAAAAGTTTTTTATGGGGTTTGTAGTAACTGATGAAGCGTTTTAACATGTTAATTCCTGTTTGAAGCCACTTCCAGTACTGGCGTGTTACAATGCTTCATAAAATGATGTTCAAAAAAATGATTTATGGCTTTTGGAGTGCCCACTCATTAAATCGGTTCAAATCCGTTCTTTACTTGCGGATAGCGTGTAAATACCGGTGCTTTGCCTCATACTATAACAGATATATCTAATAAAGTCCGGTGAAAAAAAATTGTAATCCATATTTCAATAGTTGTAAAGGAGGTGACAAAATGAATGAAAGATTCTATAATGTGACAAACATTATGATAAGGAGTTAAAAATGTCTGAAAACCCAACACTCGAAATATTTTCTGATTATATTTGACCCTGGTGCTATTTCATTACCGGGAGTATTGAACAGCTAAAGAAAAATTTTGATATTGAAGTTCAATGGCGTGCGTTTCCCCTTCATCCGGACACACCGGAAGAGGGACTCACCCTTAAACAGCTTTTTGCTGATTCGCCTGTGGATATAGATATCATGATGCAGAATCTGAAAAAAACAGCGGCGGATCTTGGGCTGCCCCTGAGTAACCGGCAGAAAACCTATAACAGCCGTTTGGCACAGGAGTTGGGAAAGTGGGCTGAAACAAAAAATGCCGGTGATGCATTTCATATAATGGCATTTAAAGCGTATTTTGGTGACGGAAGAAACATCGCTGAATTACCGGTTCTTCAGGATCTGGCGGAATCTGTCGGGCTTTCCCGCGAAGAAGCTGAATCGGTTGTGATAGACAGGACATTTAAGGAGGCGGTGGATTCGGACTGGGCCCTCTCGTGGAAAAACGGCATCAAGGCGGTACCGACTTTTATAGTGAAAAATGATCAACTGGTTGGCGCACAAAGTTACAACACCCTGGAGAGACTCCTTCTTTCAAATGGAGTGAAAAAGATATGAACGCTTGTCAGGGCGTAGCTTTGGTGAAGCCTGATCGAACGCTTGTCACGTCATAGCCATGGCGACGGCGGATCGAATGTGGAAGGCGCTTCGCTTTGTCTTTTTTTAACGAATGTTGAATGGAAAAGATAGTAAAATAGGCGTAGGGGCAGGCCACTGTGCCTGCCCAATTTTTAACAGCAAAGATCCAAGGGATAACCCCCATGAAACAAAAAAACCGGTTTAATATTTTCTTACCATATATCCTGCTTACCATTGCACCGCTTTGCTGGGCCGGGAATATTGTGCTGGCGCGCGGTATGTATGATGTTATTCCTCCTGTCAGCTTTGCGTTCTGGAGATGGGCCGTCGCCTTTATCATCCTGCTGCCTTTTGCCTTGAAACACATGAAGCAGGATTGGACTTTGATGATCGCACATTGGAAAATGATGATATTATTGTCTCTGACCGGGATCAGTCTTTTTAATTTACTGCTTTATAGCGCGGTTCATACAACTACAGCTATAAACGGGGCATTGATCCAGGCGGCAATGCCGGCCACGATTATTCTGATATCCGTTATATTATTCAATGATAAAATCAACCGGATCCAGGCGGCGGGTGTCAGCCTGTGTATGATCGGGGCAGCACTGGTGGTCCTGCGCGGGAAAATTTCCAATTTCCTGAATCTGTCCTTTACTCAGGGAGACCTTTTAATGATCATTGCTGTGATATTTTACGCCCTGTATTCAGCCTGTCTGCGTAAGCGGCCCAAAATACACCCGCTGAGCTTTCTGGCCTACACATTCGGTATCGGGGCATTCTTCTTGCTGCCTTTTTACATCCGGGAAACGATATCGATTGATACGCATGTAGTGAATCTGAATGTGGTGGCCAGCATATTATATGTTGCGATATTGCCGTCTATTGCGGCTTATTTCAGCTGGAACCGGGGTGTTGAGATGATTGGCGCGAATCGCGGCGGACTGTTTATTAATCTGATCCCTGTATTTGCGTCATTCATGGCCATTATCTGGCTCAAAGAATCATTAGTGATATTTCATGTTATCGGCATGGTAATGATATTTATGGGAATGATTTTATTTAACCGTTATTCAACAGGGAGGTAAATTCAATGGCAGGACTTGGTGACCAACTGACCATTAATCATATGCATCTTCGAAACAGGCTGGTACTGCCGTCGATAACAACCAATTACGGCAGCCCTGAAGGAATGGTAACGGATGAGGTCCTGCGGTTCTATAAAGAGCGGGCAAAGGATGTGGGGCTTGTGATTGTGGAAGCAACAGCGGTGAGGGCTGATGGTCGAATCGTCCCGGGCAGCCTTGGACTGTGGGAAGATGCTCATATAAGCGGAATGGCTCGTCTCGTGGATGTGATCAAGAAGCAGGGTGCGGCCACGTCCATACAGATCGGACATGCCGGCCCCCGATGCGTACCATGCGTGGGGGAGATGATGGGCGCCTCACCTTCCGGTATGGCTTTCAGACCGGATGTGGAGCCACAAACAATGACGCTGGAACAGATCGAGCAATTGATTATAGACCATGGGGAGTCTGTCCGGCGGGCGGCCGAAGCAGGGTTTGAAAGTGTGGAAATTCATGGGGCTCATTTATATTTAATCAGTCAATTCCTGTCTCCGCTTACAAATCAGCGAAAAGATCGATTTGGTGGTGATGCCGAAGCACGGGCTGCTATCGCGATAGAAATTGTTAAAGCTGCCCGGAAACGGGTGGGACAGAATTATCCACTGATCTTTCGTATCGATGCTGTAGAAAAAGTTGAAGGCGGTCTAACCCTGGATGATGCAATAACAGTGAGCCGTATGCTTGCGGAGGCGGGGATTGACATCCTGGATGTTTCCCTGATTGCCCAGAGTTCATGGAAGGGGCAGGAGGGCCGTCAGTTTTTGAGCGCTACTTCAGCACTCCCAAAGAACGCAGCAAACGGTGCAAATGTCTATCTGGCAAAAAAACTCAAAGAAAAAACCGGACTGCCGGTTATTGCGGTGGGTAAACTGGGTGATGTGAAAGCAGCAGCCGAAGCGGTGAGTGAATCGAATATTGATATGATTGCCATTGGACGCCAGATGATTTGCGACCCCGATACTGCTGGAAAAATCCTATCCGGGAAGGGGGAGGAGATTATTCCATGTAAGGAATGCCTCAAATGCTTTGCAACTATCGGGCGGGGAGTTCCCATGGCATGTAAGGTGAATAAAAACCTGCCGTTTAGCAAAAAGGATGAATGATTATTAGTGTTTAGTATTCGGTGCGGTTTAAATCTCTGCAAATCGTGTTTAGTATTGTACACTCTAAGGGATTTTGATATAAATATCTTTTAATTACTTCTATTTGTGATTTTCTCAATGGGCCTTCCTCATATCGTGTGAATTGAACGCGGATTGTCGATATTGCCCTGAAAGAACCTATGGGCAACGATAAATCTAACAGTTATAAAGACCCCCACCGATGGATGATTTTTTTTACGATTTGTATCGTATATTTTTTTGTCTACTTCCATCGTGTTTCAACATCGGTAATTGCATCAGATCTGCTTGAAGCCTTTCATACAAATGCGGCAGCCTTGGGTTTCATGTCTTCCATGTATTTTTACCTATACG
>JAUVGT010000288.1 GCA_030593645.1 Deltaproteobacteria bacterium | reverse complement strand
AATACGGTTGTGGCCAGGTAAAAGTATTTTTACTTCCAATTCGGATAGTTTTTTTAGCGAGTCGTTCAGGGCGGAGGCATCAGCGCCGTGTAGATCAAATCTTCCGATTGAATGGTCCGCGTAAACAGTATCCCCCGGAATCAATATCTTCTTTTCCCTGTGATAAAGGGCGATACTGCCGGCTGAATGACCGGGAATGTGAATAATCTCCCAGGTCATACCGCCGATTTCAAGTGTTTCACCTCCTGAGAGTTTCTTGTCCACCGGAAAGGTGAAATAATCGTCCTTCAGTGAATGCTGCATCTGAAATAAGGACTTAAACATATCCATTCCATAAACACCGCGATCATCGCCGTTTTCGATCAGTTCTGCCTCTATTTCATGTATCCAAACTTCCGCGGCTGGAATCTGTTTCCTGATTTCAGGCAGACAGCCGATATGATCGAGATGAGTATGGGTCATGATGATCCTTTTGATATCCACTATCTCGATTCCGATCTTTTTAATTTCCTGAATTTTATAATTTTCTTTTCCCATCAACCCCGCGTCAATCAGGGTAAAATCCCTGGAAGATTTCTTCCCGATTACATATACATGTGAATCAGGGATCATTTCATCCATTCCCTGTATGAAGTATACGCCTTCTGTGATTTCTTTCATGATTTAACCACACTGCTGATAACCTTATTTCGACCCGATCTTTTTGCCTGGTAAAGAGCCCTGTCAGCCATGGTGATTAGTTCTTTCGAGGATTTTTCAGCCGTGTCGTTTAGACATGAGATTCCGATACTGATTGTGATATATAATTCGTTTTCATCATGGATAAACAGATGGGAAGCAATGATTTCTCTTAACCTTTCACAAACCGCGAAGGCTTTTTCAGGACTTGAATTTGGAAGAATCACCGCGAATTCTTCGCCGCCGTAGCGACAGGCTATATCGCTTTTTCGAAAATGATCTTTAAATATTCTTCCGATATCCGTAAGAACCGCATCACCGGTCATATGGCCATAGGTATCGTTTACTTTTTTAAAAAAATCGATATCCGCCATAATTAGGAAAAGATTCGAACTGTAGCGGTTTGCCCTTGATATTTCCTGTTTGATGACATCATTATAATATCTACGGTTATACAGTTGTGTCAATTCATCCTTTACAGACATTTCTGCCATTTTTTTATGGGCAAGTTTGATTTCTTTTTTAAGACGAACTTTTTCAAGTGTATTGGTTATGATCCGGGAGATCGACTTTTCGCTGATTCTGCTTTTGGGGAGATAATCATAAGCGCCCTCCTGGATAATTTGGGCGGCAATCAGATCATCACCCTGACCGGTGATCACAACCACCGGGATATCAATTTTTTTCTGGTTCATAATCCTCAAGAGTTCGAGCCCATTCCCGTCCGGGAGCATATAATCCAGAAAAATCAGATCAAACTCTTTGTTCTTTAGCAGTTTTATCGCTTCAGCGTTCGATTTTGCTCGTGCGAGGTGGACCTGACTGTGGTTGATCAGAAGTGAATTTATGGTTTCAAAGTCTTTATCCGTATCTTCAACTGACAGGATAATAATTTTCTGATCAAAGTTTAAGATGGCGGTATTGGTGTCATACGGTTTTGTTTCGTAATGATGGATGGACTGTATCTTTTTTACTATGTTGGATATTCGCTGACCGGCTTCTTCAATAAAAGCCACATGATCAAACAATTTAACAGGGTCATTTCTATACAGGCCCATCATTTCAATATTTCCCAATAACGCGGTCAACGGTTGATTGAGTTCATGAGCCGTGGCGCCGGCCATTTGGAGGAGTACTTTGAGACGCTCTTCTTCAATAACAGATTTCTGTTGGTCAAGTATTTTCTGGTTTGCATTTTTTAAATCTTCCACAGTCTGCTTCAGATGATGAGTGGTCAACTCAAGAGCCTTTTCATCATGTTTTGCCGTGGTAAAATCAATTTCCAGGATTGCCAGTTTTTCAACATTACCTTTTGGTTTTAAAATGGGGTAAATATTTGTATAAATGACCCTTCCCTGGCATTCATCCTTATATTGAATGGGCTGCTTTGATTGTATGGCACTGTTTACCTGTTCCCTGCCGGTTACAGCCAGTTCGGGCGGTACAGCGTCAAACAGATTTGTCGAGATTAGTTCCTCGAAGGTTTTTCCAAGCCGTTTACAGGCTGCTTGATTGGTTGCCAGTATCGTTCCTTTTTTATTGATCAGAAAGGCAGACCCGGCAATTGCATTGACAAAGCTTTCGAAAAAATTATCCCTTGCATCACCAACCTTTTTGTTTTTTCTTCGTTTAAGCAGTTCCTTTTTGAAGTCTACCGGTTTTTCATGCACAGTATTTCCCATTACAGATTTTCCTATCATTGATTTTGCTTCCGCTCCTATTGAACATTAAGGTGAATCGAGTGTCGTCCCAGATCCATTAAAGAAATCGATATCCTCATGACTGAGTCGGTATAGGGCATATAAGTTATTGAAATGATGCAATATATATGCCATCGCTATAGAACATATAAAAATGTATAAATAACAATGAGTTAACTTATTCCAGAGGATGCCCGAGCGGTGTAACAATTTAATATTATGTCAGTAATTAAAGGGTTTGTCATTATTTTGACAGTGATGTATATTAAAGTCCACAGGAATTGATTTGTACGGGGGCTTTGTCTCGCAAGTGATGAACGAAAAGTGAGCGGTGTAAAACGGAGATTGAATTGAAAGCAAATGGCATAGAAGCAGAACATAGAGGACAGGAAATGGAATGCAAACGCTGCGGTACATGCTGCAGAAAGGGTGGGCCGGCCTTTCACCGGGGTGATAAAGATTTGATTGATAAAGGCGCGATTCAAGCCCGATACCTGTATACAATCAGAAAAAATGAGCCCGCGTTTGATAATATCCAGGGAATCGTGCGGCCTGTTTCTTCGGATATTATAAAAATAAAGAGCCGGAAAGGGTCTCGAACATGTGTTTTTTTTGATGATCACCATAAGAGCTGCCGGATATATGAAAACCGGCCGATTGAATGCCGGTCGTTAAAGTGCTGGGATACAGCGGAGATAGAACAAATTTACGAAAAAGATCGTTTAACGCGGACAGATTTTATATCGGGAGTCAAGGGCCTTTGGGAGCTGGTTGAGGTGCATGATGCCAGGTGTGAATATGGACAAATCGAAAGGCTTGTAAATGAACTTAAAAAAAAAGGCAGAGATCAAACCGCCGCACGGGTGGTAGAAATAATTGAGTATGATACTCAGCTTAGAGAACTTGTGATTAAAAGAGGTGTCTTGGATCGGGCAATGCTTGATTTTATTTTTGGCCGTCCTCTTACAACCACGATAAATATGTATGGATTAAAAATAAAGCAGGAGGCTGGAAAGGTCATTATTATAAAATCCGTTTAGGACCTGGGGGTCGATATCCGGGATAGGAGCGAACCTGCTTGAAATGATTTGTTTGTTCCAATCTGAGCAAAACTCCCGGGGTTTGAATGATACTTCATTATTCCTGCAATTCATCCACAAGATTGTCTTTTCGAATAATGAGCTGTGTTTTATTATAATTACTGATCTCAGGCTCTTCAAATGTTTCTATTTCCTCCGGCTCTTCGGGATCTTCAATGGGTTCTGTACCCAGCGGCGGGGGTACTGGTTCAGGGAATGAGTCTCCCCATATGGAATTACCGAATTTATGATAGCCGAGAACATTGTTAAGGCGCGCATCAATATCATTGCGGATCGGCATTACATTTCCGCTGATCAGCGGCTGGAGATACCGGGCCAGTTCGATACAGCCTCCCCCGGTTAGAATAATGGTATCGATATCCCAATCCTCAGCCCACAATCGATCGATATCGTTGGCGATTGTACTGGCCAGCTGGGAATATACCTGGTCCCTGATTTTTGAAAAATCGAATCCATGACCCTTCATTTTTATCACACCGCGCTCAGCTGCCCTGTAAAGCCGGTACAGTTCAACATTCACATTGCATTTTTCGCGCAGCCTGTTCGCGATTACATTAAACGCTTTGGAGATACCCGTATCCATGGTCCTGCTTCCGCGGTCTATATAGCGAAGACGGTCCATTATCGCAAAATCTGTTGTTCTAAAACCGATATCCACCACACCGATCTTCTGCTGGGATAGTTCGGAATTTACGATTTTTCCGTTCTCGTCCATTAATTCGTTTAGGATGGTACCCAAAGGTTGAGGCAGCATCGTTATTTTATTGATATATATTTCCTTTGTTACTTCACTCCCATCCTGTTTGTGATAAATTACCTTATGATGTCCGGTCAGAATTTCGTGAAAGCGCTCGTGATTATTTTTAAAATAACTGATCGGAAGACCGGAAACTATATTTATCGGTACATTTATGGAAGAGTCCTTTTTCAGAAATACACCCGCAACTGTCAGTGAGAGTATTTTAACAAATTCGGTGATCAGTTTTTCCTGGTCCAGTGTAAAGTTGAGGACATTTGACTGCTGTTCTGCAAGATCGCCGATATAATATGAACGGCCATCGATGGACACATGGAAGTAATCTGTTAGAGATTGTGATCCAAAATCCATCCAGAATTGCATTTCTGACGCGTCACCGAACAGCGACTTGAAAATGATAGTATCTTTTCCATTCGTTGCTTTAGTAAATCCAAACCCGATATCGATCCCAAGCACTTCCATTATTTTCCTCCATACATCACAATATGATCAATATAATCTAATCTTCAAATTTTGATGGCCTCGTAAAAAGTCCGAATTGGACGGTTTCGTAAAAAGTTCAAATTCAAGGCGTGCAAATTTTGTAATCATGAAGCGTACTTATCGGACCCGCCCTGTTAAATCTGTCTTTATATTTAACAGAGGAGTTGAATGATTGCGAAATGCAGCACAACGCAGAAGTTGGTCCGCCTACGGCGGATTACGAAACCGTCCAATTTTAATTGTTTACCTGCTGCCAGTCTATCATATCTAGCCTACACCCTATCTCAGAAAGATTAAAAAGTCAATGGAATCAGCATTATAAGAATTTCCATTTTATTTTGAATTTGTCTTTTAATATGGTCGCGATATGATGGTCAAAGAAAACATGCTCCACCTGTTTTTTTTGACCATCAAGATCAATGAGCAGATTGTTGTTATCCAGAATCTTCGTGATACGACATTTTGACAGACCGGCAAAACCTGTACCCGCGGCCTTGAGCGCGGCTTCTTTTGATGTCCAGTAGCGAAAAAAATAATGATCGGACATTTTTGTGATCAGGGACAATTCCTGATCATTCGCGATTCGTTTAAAAACTCCTTCAGAGCAGGGTTTTATTTTTTCAATATCGATCCCTATTTTTTCGGTGGAAACAACCCCCGCCACATATTCAGGCTTATGCGCGATGGACCAGTAAATACCATTAAACGGGAGGGGCATGCCGGAGTCATCTTTAAGAAGTTTTTCTATGACCATACCGCTTCGCTGAGCAGATATTTGAAGTGCTTTTCTTGCGTGCATGCTCAAATACTTAACGTGTTCCCTGCGTTCAAGGCTGCGTTTTTCATCCGGGACAGAAAGTACCACCGGATACAGAGTACTCTGCTCTTTTGAGCTTTTTGGATTAATCATTTTTTTTCATTTTTACTGCCGCATTATATACAATTGATTTGGAGACTCTGAAATGATTTGCAATTTTTTTTACCACCCTGGAAAGTGAGATATCACCTTTTGAAAGATTGGTTTTCAGCTCTTCCATAATGTTTTCCATGGGTATATCTTTGTTTTTTAGTCGACCGTGAATGAGCAGTGTGCATTCACCTTTAATATCCCGGCGTTCACTAATGACTTCATGGATTTCGGATAAACGGCCTCTGATAAACTCTTCATGGATTTTAGTCATTTCCCTTGAAAGCACTGCCTGGCGGTCATCCATTACCTGAATGATGTCATTGATCAGGGATAAGATTCGTCTGGGTGATTCATAAAAAACAATGGTACCTGTATATTCAGAATGCTTTTTCAGGTGCTCGAGCCGTTTCCCCTTTTTCCGGGGTAAAAAACCAACAAAGTGATATGAATCGGTCGGCAGTCCGGAAACACTTAGCGCGGTCAACGCGGCTGAAACTCCGGGTATTGGGACAACCTTTATTCCATTTGCAACAGCTTCTCTGACTACACGGAACCCGGGATCCGATACTGATGGCGTTCCGGCTGATGATACCACTGCCACAGAAGCGCCGGACATCAGTTTACTGATCAGTTTCGGCGCCCGTTCCCTTTCATTATGTTCAAAATACGATATAAAATTTCCCTTGATCTGATGCCCGGAAAGGAATCTGCCGGTGGTTCTT
>JAUVGT010000242.1 GCA_030593645.1 Deltaproteobacteria bacterium | reverse complement strand
GCAGAAGTTGGACTTTTTACGAAACCGTCATCCATCACCCGCGATCCACCTGTCATGACACAACCGGACACATTTTTGAATGTATTCCCTTTGAACAAGAATGGAAATTCGGAATGATGTGGTTGCGATACCGGCAATTTTGATGCGGTGGCCGGTTAAAAGATCGATTGTTTCGATCAACGTTGAATTGCTTCTGTTCAATCCTTCCCCGATCAGGGACAGGGCAGACAGATCTGTATCAAATTCGATTTTCCGGCCTGACATGTCATGGAGTTTTTCGGTTATCTTATCCCAACCGTAGATGTTTTTGGGGGATACGATAAATGAGGCTTTTGATTTTTTCGCTTCAGTTTCAACACCTGTAACATTAAGTTCCTTGATATGTACCTGCTCCTGTTCAAGAAAATTAACCGCGTTTTTAAAATTTTCCAGCGTGTTTTTTCCATGATATCTGATTCTTGATATTTCATCTTCACTGACAACGGCCTGAACGCCGGTAAAAGCATTTGGGGGGAGCTGTCTGACAACTGTTTCCTTTTTGCTGCTGAATGTGCTTCGCGCGTAGATGGCTATTTTTTCCTGTTTCGCGAATTGGACGGCCTGGGCGTTTAAAACTTTGGCGCCGGCCGCACTCATTTCCTGCATTACCGGGTATGATATCTCCGGAAGATGTTTGGCTTCGGCTATAACAGAAGGATCAGCAGAATAAACACCGTCCACGTCTGAATATATTTCACAGCGTTCCGCGCCAAGGGCGGCAGCAAGAGCAACCGCCGTTGTGTCTGATCCTCCGCGTCCCAGTGTGGTAATATCGCGTTTATAGCTGACTCCCTGGAAACCGCCGATCACCACCACTTTTCCTTTAGCCATTTCATCCTGAACACGAAAAGGTCGAACTTCAATGACACGCGCGTCATTGTGACGGTCATTGGTGATAATACCGCATTGTGAACCGGTCAGGGATACGGCGTTGATTCCAAGTTCATGAAGCGCCATGCACAGAAGTGACATGGTGATTCGTTCTCCTGTACTGAGGAGCATATCCATTTCCCTGCGGGGAGGGGAGGGAGAGAGATTCCGGGCTGTTTGTACGAGCTGGTCCGTGGTTTTACCCATTGCGGAAACCACAACAGCAATATCTGTGTCAGTCTTTTTTACTTCCGCGATCATACCGGCGATTTTTTTTATTTTATCAACGTTAGCCAGGCTGCTTCCACCATATTTTTGTATGATACACGCCATTTATTATGGTCCTCTGATTTATCTGCGAATATTGAGTTTTATAATATCTTTTTGTGCAGGTGTATTAACTATCAGGATAAAAAATTTTGTCAATAACAGATAAAAAACACGAAATAAACGTTTATACAAAAGACAGCAGGGGCAGGATATGAGCCTTTCGAAAGTAGCGATTTAAAAAAAAACGATTGCGATACCGATATCGACCCCGAGTACCGACTTTTTTGGGGCACCGTTTAATGGATGCAAATAATGACATTTTATGAGACGGTTTCGTAAAAAGTCCAACTTCTGCGTTGCGCTGCATTTTGCAATGATTCAACGTACGATAAGTACGCTTCATCATTACAAAAATTGCACGCCTTGAATTTGAACTCTTTACGAAACCGTCTAATTCTGACTTTTTACGAGTTCATCAATTGTTGAAGATCAATATTTTTCAGTTTTGCTTGACGCAGGAATACTAAAGGTTGTATTTGGATCAGAACAAAACTTTGACGGTTTCGTAAAAAGTCCAACTTCTGCGTTGTGCTGCATTTCGCAATCATTCAACGTACTTTAAGTACGCTTCATGATTACGAAATTTGCACGCCTTGAATTTGAACTTTTTACGAAACCGTCACATTCGGACTTTTTATGGGACCATCAACTTTAATACTGTAAATATAAAATGATCTAATATTACGCAATGATCAGGAGGTATAATGAAACTTCGGCCTTTGGGAAATACAGACATCCAGATTTCGCCAATCATTATGGGTACATGGCAAGCCGGTAAGAATATGTGGACGGGTATTGATGATAATGAAACAACCAGGGCCATGAGGGCCGCTTTTGAAGCCGGTATTACGACTTTTGATACTGCTGAAGTCTATGGGAATGGCCATTCTGAAAAGATCGTCGGAAAATCCCTTAAGGATATTCGTGGCCGGGTGGTTTTCGCGAGCAAGGTTTTTCCGAATCACTATAAATACGGCCAGGTCATAAAATCGTGTCATAATTCGCTTCGAAACCTTGAAACCGATTATATTGACCTATACCAGTTACATTGGCCCTCCGGTGCGTTTGGAACAAAAAAAGTTGAGACCGAAGAAACCATGAGGGCGATGCTTGATTTAAAAGCGGAAGGGAAAGTCAGGGCCATCGGTGTATCCAATTATTCGGAAAAGCAGCTGAAAGATGCCTTGTCATATGGACGAATTGACAGTCTGCAGCCTCCTTATTCGCTGTTCTGGCGCCATGTTGAAAAAGATGCCATGGGGTTTTGCACTGAAAACAATATTACAATACTGGCATATTCTTCAATGGCCCAGGGATTATTGACAGGTAAATTCGGTCCGGATCATAAATTTGCAAAAGGTGATCATCGTGCGGGAAACCGCCTGTTTAAACCGGATATATATACTCAAGTCCAGGAAGCATTGGGGAATTTACAGCCCATTGCGGATGAACTTGACATAAGCATGGGACAACTCGCCCTGGCGTGGGTCATCTCGAGAACGGGTACATGCGCCATTGCGGGCGCGCGTAACAGCGAACAGGCCATCCAGAACGCGTATGCTGCTGAGGTGATCCTTTCTGATTCTGTATTATCGAAAATGGATGAAATCAGCCGCACGGTTACAGATCTTCTGGATGATGATCCGTTATTATGGAACTTCTAATAATACTAAGGAAAGGGAGGAATTAGATATGCCGTATGATCCTGAACTGGATAAAGTACTAAAAAAATGGAAATGTGATGAAACAGGACTGGTCGTGACTATTAACCGTTATGGAAAAGGTGAAGCAAAGGTCCAGATCGGTCCGCGTATACTGCTTAAAAAAGACGGAACAGAAAGAGCGCCCGCAAAAGCAGGTCGTTTGACAATGGAGGATATGATGTGGTTGTATGATATCATCGATGAAATCAAAGACGAACTGACTGCAAATTTTCAGCCTGAATAGACGTGGTTTCAAAAAACTCAATAATAAATCCTGTTAAAGGGAAAAACTCACCTGATCCCGGTTCCCTGTCAGTATTGGCAGGGATACGGGAGGATCTGTTTTATTTAAAAAAAATATTTAAGTTTGATGAAAACGATGCTCAAAGGATTTTTGGCAGCAGGTTATATATCAAACAAAACGACGGAAAACCTGGAATCTCACTGACCGGTCCGATGGTGGGTGCGCCATATGCGGTGATGATCCTGGAGAACTTAATTGCCTGGGGTGTCGAAAGCGTTTTATTTATCGGTTGGTGCGGCGCCATATCTGAACATGTAAAAATCGGTGATATCATTATACCGACTTCAAGTTTCATTGAAGAGGGGACATCTCCGCAATATGATTCGCCGGATGATATGATTTCCAAACCCTCGGTTGAAATAACGGAAAAACTACTGGAGATTTCGGGAAGAAGAAATATTCCCTGTCATGAAGGAAAAATCTGGACAACGGATGCTATTTACAGGGAAACTGAAGAGAAGGTGAAATATCACCAGGACAACAATGTGCTGGCAGTGGAGATGGAAACTTCGGCTCTTTTTACAGTCGCCGGATATCGGGATATCAAGGCGGGGGCGATACTTATTGTATCTGATGAGCTGTCCGAATTAAAATGGCGGCCGGGGTTCAGACAAGAGAGTTTTAAAAAGGGCCGGCATCGAGCGTGTGATATCGTTAAGAGATTTTGCCGGGAAGTAGAACAGGGAGCCATATAAAAAAAATGGAAAAAAATCAAAAAACGATTGCGATACCGATATCGACTCCGACCCCGATACGTATATTTTTCTTTAACGCCTGAGCGAATATTATTACTTACAATAAATTTCTATGAAAACCACCGAAAATATAGTAAAAAAACTCGAAGATTATAACGAGGCATACAGAAGCGGTAAACCGCTGGTCAGTGACAGTGACTATGATCAGCTTGTTGAAGAGCTTCGATCCCTATCACCCGGACATCCTTTCCTTCAGGCTGTTGAACCGGAAGATTTTGAAGGAAGAAAAGAAATCAGACATCCTCTCCCCATGCTTTCCACCGAGAAGGCCTATACAAAAGAGGCTCTTGAACGATACATAAACAGGGTCAACAAAGAGGCGGGAGAGATTGGAGTAAAGAAAATCGTTTTTAAAGTGACCGCGAAGCTAGATGGACTGGCAGGGAGAGATGACGGTAAAATTTTTTCTTCCAGGGGTAACGGTGAAGTCGGCTATGAGATCAGCAGTGCTTTTAAAAAAGGCGTTGTTCCGGTTGGCGGTCGGGGTCTCGGGCTTGGGGAAATAGTCATCGTAAAATCGTACTTTAATACATACCTTTCTGATGAGTTTGAGCATCCACGAAATATGGTGGTCGGAATTATCTCCTCTGATATTTTAAATGAACATGCAAAGGCTGCTTTAAAGGCCAATATGGTTGTATTTGTACCTTATGTCACGCTGCCGCACTGGGCCGGAACCGGTCAGGAGCTTTTAACAGAAATCGATGAGATTACCGAAGATCTTAAATTAAAAACCGATTATCCCCTGGATGGAATGGTGGCGGAGGTCATGGATGTAGAATTGAAAAACCATATGGGCGCGACCGCCCATCATTACAGGTGGCAGATTGCCATCAAAAGTAAGGGGGAGACAGCCCAGTCCATAGTTGAGGATATCAAATGGCAGGTAGGCCGGACAGGGAATATCACGCCGGTCCTGGAGATTCAGCCGGTTTCACTCTCGGGCGCCACCATCAGGCGGGTAACCGCCCACCATGCCGGGATGGTGCAAAAGCAGAATATCGGGATCGGTTCTGAGATTGAAGTGATCCGGAGCGGTGAAGTCATTCCAAAACTTGAAAAAGTCATTTCAACGTCCGATCGATTAATAATTCCCGAAATATGTCCGGTTTGCGGGAAAGATCTTGAATGGAGTAATGATTTTTTAAAGTGTGTCAGCAACGAATGCACGGCACAGATTGAACAAGGCTTGAGCCACTGGTTTAAAGTATTGGGCAATGCGGACTGGTTTGGAATAAAAACGATAAAGAAGCTCGTTGAAAAGGAATATGATACTCTTGAGAAAATATATGCGATGAAGGAAAAAGACTTTATTGATATGGGATTTGGCCCGGTACAGTCAAAAAACCTTGCATCAGCTATTGTGACCAGTGTGAATAAACCGGTTGAGGATTGGCGGTTTCTGGCTGCGTTCGGGATTTCAGATCTTGGTAAAGGGGATAGCCGAAAGCTGCTGTCCCATATAAAACTTAAAGATCTTATCGAAATCAGGATGGAAGATATTGAAAAAATACGAGGGTTTGGCGCAATCACAAGCCGGGCCATTGCAAACGGGGTCAAAAAAATTAAGGGTACACTATTACATATGCTTTCTCTTGGGTTTAATCTTGAACGGACATCCCTGGTAAAAGAATTGGCTGATTTCGCCGGTCCTTTTGCCGGCAGGAGTATCGTCTTTACCGGCAAAATGGAAAAAGGAAGCAGGGAAGAGATGCAAATACAGGCAAGGAAACGGGGTGCCATCGTCCAGACATCCGTGACCGGAAAAACAGATTACCTTGTATGCGGACAAAAAGTGGGTCAAAAAAAAATAGATAAAGCAAAGAAATCCAAAGCCAGGATTATAACCGAATCAGAGTATTTTGAAATGATCGAGTAGAGGAGATGGAGGTAATTATTATAAAAAATGAGGTGACATATGGAATCTAAAGTCAGGGCCCATGTGATGATAACCGGCAGAGTGCAGGGTGTATTCTTCAGAATGGAAACTCGGCGGGCGGTCGAAAGGATCGGCGATCTAACCGGCTGGGTTAGAAACACGCATGATGGTTCCGTGGAGGCTGTTTTTGAAGGGGATAAAGCAAAAATCGATTCAGCCCTCAAATGGTGCCAGCAGGGATCCCCCCATTCGATCGTAGAACATGTAGATGTAGATTGGGAAGAATATACCGGAGAATTTTCCGGTTTTGATGTAACGTATTGAAAAAAAGGGTTCCCGCCATAGGCGGATTTACGCTGCGCTTCAACAAGGGTTCAAGGGATAAAATGATGATGGGGAAGCTTCTAAACCTGCCCGTTGAGTTGGGTTAAAAGAAAAAAGACGATTGCGACCCCGATACCGACCCCGATAAAGATCAAAGAGCCAATCAAAACAGGGCATTCACAAATTCCTTGGGATCAAAATCCTGGAGATCTTCGATGCTCTCGCCCACGCCAATATACCGAAGGGGTATTTTAAATTTGTTATAGATGCTTACAACCATTCCTCCCCTGGCGGTACCATCGAGTTTTGTCAGGACGAGTCCGGTTACCCCAAGTTCTTTATCAAATATGTTGGCCTGTGAAAGCGCGTTTTGTCCGGTTGTGGCATCCAGGACCAGGAGTATTTCATGGGGGGCATCCGGTATTTTTTTTGATATGGATCTTTTTATTTTTTTCAATTCTTCCATCAGGTTGACTTTTGTGTGCAGTCTCCCTGCTGTGTCCACAAGAACAATATCTGTGCCCCTGGCTGATGATGCTTCAATGGCATCGTAAGCCACGGCAGCCGGATCTGATCCATCCCTGTGACTGACAATATCGGCGTTTGCCCTTTCAGCCCAGATGCTCAACTGTTCAATGGCAGCAGCCCTGAAGGTATCTGATGCCGCGATCAGGACCTTTTTTCCGGCTGCTGTATATTTAGCAGCAAGTTTCCCGATGGTGGTTGTTTTTCCGGTACCATTTACTCCCACAACCATGATTATATGCGGTTTGGCAGTCATTTCTTTTGGTTCAGGAGCTTCAGCATTGAGAAAAGAGAGAACTTCATTTTTCAGCGCGGTTTTAAGGGAATCCGCGTCATTGATTTTTGATGCGGTTTTGGAAATACTCTCAATGAATTCCATTGTAGTGTCTACACCCATATCAGATGTAATCAGAAGTTCTTCAAGTTCTTCCAGGAGATCATCATCAATTTTATTCTTCCCTGCAAATAGTTCATCAATGTCCGTGGTGAGTATTTTTCGGGTCTTGGAAAGACCGCTGCGCAGGCGTTTGAAATAACGTTTTGATTCAGGAACAGTATCCTTTTCCGATTTTCCAGTTTTTTTATTCTTTTTTTTCCTGTTAAAATTCATATATTAACCAAACGTAAACGTGTTATTTTTTTATCGTTGTGCCTGTTGTGATGAATGGAATACTGACGGTTTTGTAAAAAGTCCAACTTCTGCGTTGTGCTGCATTTCGCAATCATTCAACGTACTATAAGTACGCTTCATGATTACGAAATTTGCACGCCTTGAATTTGAACTTTTTACGAAACCGTCACATTCGGACTTTTTACGAAACCAT
>JAUVGT010000101.1 GCA_030593645.1 Deltaproteobacteria bacterium | reverse complement strand
GTTCCTTCATAATGAAACACAATGTCCACGATGACTTCAAAAAAATCATTCAGCATTTGAAGCAGCGCGGTTGCTTTTGTGTTTTCGCTTAACAATGAAAATCCGCGAATATCAGTAAAAAGAACCGTAGCCACACGGCTTTCACCCCCTTTTTCCACCTTTAATTTTCCGGAAACAACCATTTCCGCAAGGTTGGGTGAAAGAAGTCTCTGGAATTGTTTACGGGTGATTTCATCTTTTTTTATTTTTTTGGCCATTCGGGAATTTTTAATAAATTGTGCCGTCTGGTTGGCAATATTCGTAAGGAGCCGGAGATCTTTTTTAGAAAATGCGTTGACCTCAATAGATGATTCAACGATAAGGATTCCGATCAGATTATCCTGGTCAAGAATGGGCACAGCAAGTATGGAGCGTGTGCCCTGCAGAATGATCGATTTTGATTTTTTCAGATAACTGTCATTCAGGGCATCTGTTGATCGAATTCCGGTTTTGTTTTTGCGGATCAATTTGATCAGTGTGGACGAAATAACAAATTTATCATCCTGCTTGGTTGTTTTATACGCCCGGGGTTTTAATGCGTTGTCCATATTTTCAATAAGAAAAATTCCCCTGTCGCAATTAAGAAATTCAAAGGTTCTATCAAGTATTTGATCCAAAATAGTATCGATGTCAGTGTCAAATCCAATATCACGCTGCATCTCATAAGTGATGCGCAATTTCTCATAATCGGCCCGGAGTTCAAGTTCATCTGGAATCTGGCATTCGTGGAGAAATTCACTTTCCATTTTTTCTGTTTTTGGAGCCTCTCTTCGGCCGGAAAGTGAATAGGCATTGTTCTTATCAATCTGTACTACCGTCTCGGTATTATCGGTGCTGAATATACATCGTGTACTGCCAATCAGTAACTCATCATTATCATTTAATACAGCTTTGCCGTCTATCCTTATATTATTGATAAACGTTCCGTTCAGGCTGCTTAAGTCACGTATTACAAAACCTTGGTTGCCTTCAAATTCTATCAAACAGTGTACAGAGGAAACACTCGGATCAAGTATGGTGATACGATTATTGGTATTGCGGCCTATCAGATTATACTCATCGAGGGCCACCTCACTGTTGCCGGTTCTTGCGTATATGGTCAGCTTTGGCATTAATAATCCTTAGAGTTGGCGATATTAAGGGCTCGCGCAAAAATAACTTCACATTTTAAGGGGCGAATCATCCCATTCGGCTGCGTTGCAAAAACTCGAAATATGCTTGATAATTCTGCGCTTTTGCGCCTTGCCGACTGGGCGCCTCGACCCTTAAAATTTGTGAATTTATTTTTACGCGAACCCTAAGTGCTATTCCCCGGAATTATTCTCAATATCTTTGGTTATAAAGGGCGCAAAAATATGCTGCAGACCATTTAAGGACTCTTCAAGCCCCGGTGTTAAATGCTTCGCAAATACATCAAGATGGACCAGGGCATTCACGGTAGAGTCTTTACGGCTTGCGGCACGCAGACGCTTGACAATTGAAATATTCATCCTTTCGATATTGTCATAAATTTTTGCAAGACCATCCAGGTCTAAACGTTTGCGATGGCCTTTTAATATCAGGAAATACTGGGCCATTAGATATGTGGCAATGGCCCTCCAGACGGTTTCTTCTTCATCGGCAAATGGAAGATGAAATCGTGCCATCGGCTTAAAAAAATCTGTGTATGGGCAGTTGCTGGTTGCGATAACCAGACCCATCAATGAACTGATTCCTTCCTGGGCTGATGTATTGCGAAAGATACTCCTCTGCTCGGTCATCACTTCAACATCGATTTCATCATAGGAAAAAATGCCTTTGAACTGTTCCACAATACTGACCAGGTTTAATGCCAATGGACAATAAGGGTGCGTATCTTTTGTTAAAGGGCAATGAGGGCATTGATGAAAATCAAGCTTTGTCCAGGAAGGTGGATTTTCCGGAAGTTTCGTGATCAATCTGAAAGTCCGGTTATCCAGGTCTAAATTAAATTCTTCTTTGGAGCCGTCTTTAATTGAAAAAATATAGCGTATTGATATTGTTTCCATAAAGATTTATCACCAGAGTTCTAAGTCTGCATTACCATCAGAATTCAAATTTTTCATATTCAGATGTTTCATCTTTCCCAAGCGAACCCGAATCGGTTCCTTCAAAATCGACGGTATATATATTCTCACACATCGGTTTAAGCGTGTCGACTATTACCAGGTGGTCGGGATGGTCCAGGTAGCGTTTTAGTGTTTCTGTATTCGCTAAGAGCGCAACCAGGGCAAAATCGAACGATCTGTCCGATTTAACGATATTCTTACCAAATTCATATGACAGGATTTCTAAAACAGTATTAGGAAGAGTGTCCAGACTTTGTTCAAGGTTTTTAATGTCCGATTCCCGAACCTCAGGTTTGAATTTGATCATTACCACATGATTAATCATTGTTTAACTCCTTAACTTTTTGATAATGTAAATGTTTTCAGAGAGATATATTTTATGTCTGCTGTATGATTGACACCATCAGCATCTGTTGCATTCAGCCTTTCTTATCGTATTTTATAATCATATTTCCATATTTGAACAGGGTCAAGAAGCTTTTATATTTATTTTACTATAATACTTTTCTGCTTTTCCCTGCGTTTGAAATTTTTTTCAACAAAGACAAGCTCTCCTGTAAACGGATCAGTTCCGGAGTAATACATCAGGCTGGAAAAAGTCGAAGGGGAGGGTGTGAAAATCTGTACCTGTCTTGGAACGATATTCAGTTTCTTTGATGCAAATCTTTTGAGTTGCTTCATATCATAAATGGTGCATCCGGGATGGGCGGCCATCAGATAATATGTCAGATACTGGTTTTTTCCTGCCGCTTTTGTGAGTGTGTTGAACATATTTCTAAATTGAAGCAGAGATTTACCGTCCTGCTTTCCCATTTTTTCGAGTACATGTTCTTCAGTGTGTTCCGGTGCTACTTTCATCTGACCCGATACATGGTGACAAATGACCTCTTTTAGATAGGGTATGCCATTTTTCTTATCGGCAAAAATCATATCGTATCTGAGACCCGAGGCGATAAACGTATTTTTTATTCCTTTTAAATTCCTTAACTTTTTGAGCAGTTTCAGCTGCCTGCCATGGTCAATGTCAAGCTGGGAGCAGATTTTGGGATATAGGCACTGCCTATCCCGACAGCTTCCCTGCTCCATTTTTTTTCTGCACTCAATCCCGTACATATTGGCCGTAGGGCCGCCCACATCGAAAATGTAACCCTTAAAATCAGGATGCCTGCTGAGAGCCTTTGCCTCCTTTATAATTGAAGTTTCACTGCGCCATTGCACAATTCGTCCCTGATGGACGGTAATCGCACAGAAATTGCACCCACCGTAGCATCCTCTGTGAGTGCATATTGAGAATTTAATGGTGTCCAGGGCTTTGACTTCCCCCATTTTTTTGTGGAAAGGATGGAGATCCAGTTCAAAATCAAGATCATACACAGCGTCCAGGTCAGCCTGGCTCATCACAGGAGTTGGCGGATTTTGAATCAGGTATCTTGAATCCTGTTTCTGGCACAATCCGGTTCCGGATATAGGGTCATTGTTGTTGTAAAACTGAGTAAACATATCGATAAACGCCGGCATGTTTTTGGATGTTTTGTCAAAGGATGGAAGCTTAAGATACCCTTCTTTTTTCTGTTTTGAAATATAACACAATCCTTTGATGTTTCGAACATCTCTATTGACACGAAAGCTCTCTGCCAGTTGAACAGTCGAATTTTCACACATACCGTATAGAAGAAAATCAGCCTTTGCATCAAAGAGGATCGATCTTCGCAGTTTGTCTGACCAGAAATCATAATGCGCAAGTCGCCTTAAACTGGCCTCGATTCCACCGAGGACGATGGGGCAGGTATTTTTAAAATAATGTCTGATCAGATTTGAATAGACAATCACCGCGCGGTCGGGACGTCGATCATTGACTCCTCCCGGTGTATAATCATCTTTTTTTCGTTTCTTTTTTAAAGGAGTGTAGTTTGCGACCATGGAATCGATACAGCCGGAAGAGACACCCCAGAAAAGTTCAGGTTCTCCAAGACGCATGATGTCAGTCCCACTGTGAATATCCGGTTGAGCGATCACACCAACCTTAAATCCGGCTTTCAAAAGCATTTTGCCGATTACCGCGATGCCGATGCACGGGCTGTCAATATAACTGTCGCCTGTTACAAGCAGAATATCGAGGCGGTTCCAGCCCAGTGTCTCCAACTCCGATTTTGTTGTGGGCAAAAACATTTTATAACCCTTTAGTATTTAAATCGTTAATATTGACGGTTTCGTAAAAGTGCTAAGCAGCACTGACCAATCTGAACATTATTCCGGGAATCATTATAACAGATTTTTCATTGAATTGAATTGATTTTTATGATTTTAAATAGTATTAAACCAATTTGGATGCTTCATTGCGGGTCCTAATCTGGATCGTCAACACGATTATGGACATTTTTGACTCAGGATACTCGGAGAAGAAATGACACATTGTATTTTACTCAATGCTGACTATACTTACCTGAATATAGTGGACTGGAAAAGAGCCATGTGCCTGCTGGCAAAGGAAAAGGTCAAAGTATTGAAGTATTCAGAAAGGATCATTCGAACCGGTGAAGGTGTTATTAAGAAAATCCCGGCGGTACTCAGGCTGATAAAACTAATCCGGACTCTTTACAGGACCAGGGTCCCCTTCAGTAAAAGGAACGTTCTTATCAGGGATGGATTTAAGTGCGCGTATTGCCGAAGTGAAAATAAACGGTTGACAATCGACCATATCATACCCAAATCGAGGGGCGGCCTGACAACTTTTGAAAATTGCGTTTCAGCGTGTAAGCCATGCAATAACAAGAAAAGTAACCAGACACCCAATGAAGCCAGGATGTTCCTTAAGGTCAAAGCGTATCAGCCAACCATTTCTGAATTTTTAAAAATGAAGGTTAGAAAACTCGGTATAAATGAAGTCCTGAAAAATTTGGGGATATACAGCTGACGTTTTTAGAAGTCACTTCATGTGTTGAATGGAAAAAAATATTTTAGGAAGAAGTATAATTATCCTTTCGCGTTCGTGATTGTTTTTTACTGGTGCGCGAAGGGCCCGGTCGTTCCTTTACGACCATTTTGTATTGGCGGCGTGAAAGTTTAGAAGTGTATTGGGGAGGTTAATGAGATGAAAGGAATAATCCTGGCCGGTGGCTCAGCCACCCGACTTTATCCGGTCAGCAGGGTTGTCAGCAAACAATTATTGCCTGTTTATGACAAGCCCATGATTTACTACCCTCTATCGGTGCTTATGCTGGCTGGAATAAGGGAAATACTCATTATTTCAACTCCGGAAGATTTACCATTATTTAAGAAACTGCTCGGGGATGGTTCTCAACTGGGTCTTATGTTTTCATATGAGGAGCAGCCCAGGCCGGAGGGATTGGCCCAGGCATTTATTATTGGGAAATCATTTATCCGGGAAGATTCTGTCTGTCTGATTTTGGGCGACAATATTTTTTACGGACAAAATCTGGCAGGAATACTTAAAAAGGCGGTACAATTGACAAAAGGGGGACTGATATTCGGGTATCTGGTGAAAGATCCCCAGCGTTACGGTGTGGTGGAATTCGACGATAAAGCGAATGTACTGGGAATCGAGGAGAAACCCGCGAAACCCAAATCAAACTACGCGGTCCCGGGTCTTTATTTATATGATAACCAGGTGGTGGATATAGCCTTGAACATCAAACCCTCCGCCCGTGGGGAGTATGAAATAACGGATGTGAATATGGAATACCTTCGCCGGGGTGAACTGACAGTCGAGCTTCTGGGAAGAGGATTTGCCTGGCTGGATACAGGGACACATGAAGCCATGCAGCAGGCGGCCGCATATGTTCAGGCAATCCAGGACAGACAGGGATTAAGAGTCGCGTGTGTAGAAGAGATCGCGTTTCGTCTCGGTTATATTGATCATAGACAATTAAAAATACTTGCTTTGGAAATGATGAAAAACAGCTACGGGCAGTACCTTATGGATATTGCTGAAGGAAAGTAAAAGAAATAACACCGGGTACTATATTCAATTCCGCTACAGGGGTAATCAAGGTCGGGTCTTTTGTAAGTCAGAACCTCCACAAAATCTCAATCCTTCAGGGAACGTTTTGAAATCGTTTCTATTCATCTATTCTCTTGACACTCAGATCATTTATAGGTAACAATCTACGGTTTAAAAATACAATCCGATCATGGAGGATTCAATGGACTTTAAAAAAACACTCAACCTTCCGAAAACCAAATTTCCTATGAAGGCGAACCTTACCAATCGTGAGCCGGAAAGGTTAAAAAAATGGGAAGAAACCCGTTTGTATGACCAAATCAGGGACATATCCAAGGGCCGGGATCTTTTTATCCTGCATGATGGCCCGCCCTATGCGAACGGATATATACATATTGGAACAGCACTGAACAAAATATTAAAAGATGTCATTATCCGTTCCCGGCAGATGAGCGGTTATGATGCCGTATATGTGCCTGGGTGGGATTGTCACGGACTTCCCATCGAACATAATGTGGATAAGGAACTGGGACCGAAAAAAAATGAGCTTTCCCAGGCGGATGTCCGCAGGCAATGCCGAAAATATGCTGAAAAATTTATCGATATTCAGCGTGATGAGTTTAAGCGGCTTGGAGTCATGGGAGAGTGGGATAATCCTTACCTGACGATGAATTACGCGTATGAAGCAACAATAGCGCGGGAATGCGGTAAATTTGCCCTGGATGGCAGCCTGGTTAGAAGTAAAAAGCCGATATACTGGTGCAATACCTGCCGTACGGCTCTGGCAGAAGCCGAAATCGAATATCACGACGAGTCATCACCATCAATTTTTGTTAAATTCCAGATACAGGATGATTTGAGCATTGAAATACCCGCCCTTTCCGGGAAAAAAGTTTATATGGCAATCTGGACCACAACACCCTGGACTATCCCCGCGACTCTGGCCATTGCTGTCCATCCAGAATTCAAGTACGCGGCTGTTGATACCGGAAATAATGAAGTGCTGATCCTGGCGAACGATCTCGTGGAAGCATGTATGAGGTCTTTTGATATTTCCGATTATTCAATAATAGCCGATATTGAACCGGGTATGCTTGAACGTAAAAAATGCATTCATCCCCTTTATGACAGGAAATCTCTGATTGTTCTGGCCCGGCATGTAACACTGGAAGCCGGAACCGGTTGTGTTCATACTGCCCCGGGGCACGGACGGGAAGACCACGATGTTGGTCTTGAATACGGTCTTGATATCTATTCCCCTGTTGATGATAACGGCTGTTTCACGGATGAAGTAGAATTTTTTAAAGGGCAGCAGGTGTTTGAAGCCAATAAAAATATCAATGCAAAGCTGGGTGAGACAGGCGCCCTTCTGGCGGAAGAGACTATCACGCATTCATATCCCCATTGCTGGCGCTGTAAAAAACCGGTGATATTTCGGGCCACGCCACAGTGGTTTATTTCCATGGAGAAAACGGGTTTAAGACAGAAGGCGCTTGAAGAGATTGACAGGGTAAAGTGGGTACCCCATTGGGGCAGGGAGAGAATTTACGGGATGATAGAAAACCGACCGGACTGGTGCGTGTCCAGACAGCGGGCGTGGGGTGTCCCGATTACGGTTTTTTATTGTGAAGACTGTGAAACCCTTCTTTTGGATCAAAAGATCATGGACAATGTATATGCCCAGTTTGAAGAACATGGTGCCGATATATGGTTTGAAAAGAGTTTATCGGATTTCGTCCCTGAAGGTACTGCCTGCGGTAACTGCGGTGGTAAATCCTTTGTGCAGGAAAAAGATATTCTCGATGTCTGGTTTGATTCGGGTGTCAGTCATGCCGCTGTTCTGGAACAGCGGTCTAATTTAAAATGGCCCTCCGATCTATATCTGGAGGGGAGTGATCAGCACCGGGGGTGGTTTCATAGTTCTCTTTTGACGGCAGTGGGCACAAGGAACAAGGCCCCCTATGAATGTGTTTTAACACACGGCTTTGTAGTGGACGCGAACGGCAGGAAAATGTCTAAGTCTTTGGGCAATGTTATCGCGCCAAAGAAAGTCATTAATAAATATGGCGCGGAGATTTTGAGATTGTGGGTGACCGCTTCTGACTACAGGGAGGATATCAGGATTTCTGATAATATATTGAAGCAGCTCAGTGATGCGTATAGACGGATTCGGAACACATGTCGATTTCTATTGGGCAACTTAAATGATTTTGATCCTCAAAAGGACCAGGTCCCCTATGAATCAATGGAGGAGATTGATCGGTTTGCTCTTCACAGACTTCAGGAACTTACCGGTAAGGTGCTCAATGCCTACGAGACTTATGAGTTTCATGTTATCTACCACAGACTTTATAATTACTGCACCCTTGATCTTTCAGCGTTCTACCTGGATGTATTGAAAGACCGTCTTTATACTTCTCTTCAAAATTCCATTGAAAGAAGGAGCGCCCAGACAGTCATGTACCAAATGCTCGATTCCATAACAAGGCTGATGGCTCCGATTATATCCTTTACGGCCGAAGAGATCTGGGAGTATATGCCGGAGTATTCAGGAAAGGAAAAAAGTGTCCATATGGCCGCCCTGCCCGAAGTAAACCAGGATTTAATAGATAAAAAGCTGGCAGAAAACTGGAATCGTATCCTGCTGATCCGGGGTGAAGTAACAAAGGCCCTCGAATTCGCGAGGGTTAATAAACAGATCGGCCACGCCCTTGATGCGGCTGTTACCATATCTGTGGGTGACGATTTATATGATCATCTGCTGCCGTATGGCGAATATTTTAGCACTATATTTATTGTTTCCAGGGCTTCCCTTGTAAAGAAAGAAAAATTTGACAATGCTTATGAGAGTGAAGATGTAGAGGGCTTGTCAATTAATGTCGAAACAGCACCCGGTGAGAAATGCGAACGCTGCTGGATACACGATCCGGAGGTTGGAAAAGATTCCACGCACCCAACTATCTGCGGGCGCTGCCGGAAAGTTGTAGCCGCCATGGATTAGGACCCGGATTTCTCACAAGCTGTGTGATTTCATAATGAAGTGTGCGGGAAATGCGGCCCCGGGCGCTCATTACTAAAGGAGATCAGGGTTTCGCAAGTCTCACCTAAACGATACGGTAATAAGACAATGATGCATGATTTGTTTGTAAAACATAAAAAATACACAAGACTGATATTAATATCGGGCTTTATCATAATCACAGATCAGATTGTTAAGATGATCATTTTAAAAACCATGCCCCTTTATCAGTCCATTAAAGTGGTACCGGGTTTTTTTAATATTACCCATATTCACAACCGCGGCGGAGCTTTCGGGATGTTTGCGGATCAGAGTCCAACGTTTCGTATCATTGTATTTCTAATTGTTTCCATGTTTGCAGTTTGTGTGATTTTCTGGTTATATCGTAATACGCCTGATACGCATCGGTTTTTATCCATTGCGCTTGCCATGATTTTTGGCGGTGCGATCGGAAACCTGATTGACAGAGTCCGGTTCGGTGAGGTGATCGATTTCCTTGATTTTTATCTGGGCAGTTGGCACTGGCCGGCATTTAATGTCGCTGACAGCGCGATTACCATGGGTGTCATTATTTTCGCTTTTCATCTCCTTTTTAATAAATTACCTGAATAGGACCTCTAAGTATCTATTTTTGGTATTCATATAAAACTAGCTTCGAGTCAGCATTATCAGTGTGATCAAAAAAGAATAGCAATCAGTTGAAAACCGCAATCAATTATAGTAATTACCATAAATATGTTCCGTTTGAATTGATTCATTGGTTGACACTGATTAATTTTATTTGAATGATTGCTCTCGCAATGGCGCATCCGTCAGCACATGGCAGCCGTGACAAGAAGCTCGCAAAGTAAGTTTTTGTACCAGCGAAGCTTTGCTTCGCATGGACACCCTTTGCGTCTTTGCGCCTCTGCGAGAGTTATCAGTTTTTTTCACCCTCTGTATCGGAACGTTTTTTGGCAACCATTATAACTTATGTATCCAATCCTTTTTAAAATTAACGGTATACCGATTTATACAAGCGGTCTATTTATTGCGGCCGGTTTTATTATCGCAATTCTTTTGTTAAGGAAGGAATCGGCAAACTCGGGAATTGAACAGGATAAGATTATGGACCTCAGTTTCTGGGTTCTTATCGCGAGCATATTCGGGTCCCGCCTTCTTTTTATAGTGGTCAACCCGGACCTTTTCCTGCCAACCCCCCTTGAGCTGTTCAGAGTCTGGAACGGCGGATTTATTTTTTACGGGGGATTGTTCGCGGGAATGGTGGCAGGCAGCATCTATGTGGAAAAAACTGGAGTTCATCTTTGGAAAACAGCGGATATCATGCCTCTTCCCCTTGCTGCCGGACAGTTTTTTGCCAGTGCCGGCTGTCTTTTTACCGGGGGCTGTTTTGGAAAGGTTTGCGGTCAGCCATGGGCAATCACGTTTTTACATCCTGATTCAATCGCGCCGGTGGGCATCCCGCTGCATCCCACGCAGATATACATGTTGTTTGGACTGTTAGTGATATTCGGTACTCTTTTAATTGCTCGAAGGTACCGGAAGTTTGATGGCCAGATATTCTGGATCTACATGATTCAATACGGTATTCTCCGTACCATTATCGATTTTTTCAGGGATGACAGGGGACCGTCTTTGTTTGGCGGATTGTTTTCCTTTATCCAATTAACAGGGGTTATCGCGGCGGTTTGGGGTGTTTGCATGATATTAAAATTCTGGCCTTCAAAAGAGAAGTAATATGCCAAGGATAACGAACCGGGAATTTAGAGATTTTTTAAAGAAACATAAGAAAAGTGTGAAGGAAAAGAGAACGGCTGGCGCTGGAGACCTTCCCTGCATCTACCTGATATTCGGTGAAGAGCTGATCTATAAAACAGCTCTTGAAGAACTATTGGAAGTCCTTGTCCCGGGCCCTGCGAAAAGCGTGAATTATGAACCCATGGATGGTTCAAGTGAAAACATACGATCGGCTGTCGAAAGTTTAAACACCTATTCCATGCTGTCCGGAACCAAAGTGGTTGGATTAATTGACACCGGGATATTTGTTTCAAAGCAGGACCTTGGTAAAGTGATTGAAAAGATCCGGGAGGCATATGAAAATAATGATCTCAAAAAGGCAGCTGAACGGTTTCTCAATCTGATGAGTCTTCAGGGTTTTACTTTTGAGGATTTAGCTGAAGAAAACAGGACAAAAACGCTGAAAGTGATCAGCCGCGATCCCGAAAGCTGGGGCTGGCTGGATGACATCATATCATACTCTTTAGAAAAAAAACGATCCGTACCTGCAGGACAGAATGCTGAAAAATTTTTACAGAATGCCATTGAAAAAGGGTTTCCCAAAGGAAACTACCTGGTCATTACGGCTGATATCGTAGATAAAAGGCGCACGCTTTTTAAAAGTATTGAAGAACACGGAATGGCTGTGGATTGTTCAGTACCGAAAGGAGACCGCAGGGCGGATAAAATAATCCAGGAAGAAGCACTGTCCCGGGAGATGGATAAAATACTTTCCAGACACGGTAAAACCATGGACAAGGCGGCTTATCAGGCGTTATATGAGATGACCGGATTCGATCTTCGCACATTTTCAAATAACCTGGAAAAACTTGCCGTATACATTGGAGAACGTCACAGCATTACTGCCGCTGATGTAAGAGCCGCCTTAAAACGTACAAAAATAGATCCTATATACGCGTTTACAAATGCTGTGACAGAGAAAAAAACTGAAGACGCCCTCTTTTACCTTCAATCACTCCTCGAATCAGGTCAGAAACCGTTAAGGCCGGAACAGGTTGTGGTCGCCATTGCAAACCAGCTCAGAAAACTGGTCATGGCAAAAGATTTTACATCAAGCCCTCATGGCAAACTCTGGTATTCAGGCTGCGACTATAATTACTTTAAAAGCAATGTGATTCCGGCTATTGTAAATTATGACCATGACCTGATTGATCAATTATCTGAATGGAACGATATCCTGGAAAACCAACTGATAAAAGAGAAACCGGGACAGTCCAAAAAAGGAAAGAAAAAGTCTAAAAAACTTTCAACCGATGTTCTTGTGGCAAAAAATCCGAAAAATCCATACCCGATTTTTCTCATGCTAAAAAAATCGGAAAGCTTTACAAGGGATCAATTGGTTTCCGCTTTCGAATATCTCCACACAGCCGATTTTCAAATAAAAAGATCAGGTATGAATAAGAGGCTTGTCCTTGAAAAAGCCATAATCAGTATTTGCTCATAACCGGCAGGATTAAGATTCCACCTTTTCGTCATTCCGGCGTAGGCAGGGCACGTAGTGAAGCTTTAGCGCTATCCAGTGTTATCAATCACTTCCCTCCTCTGGTAAGAGGGATTAACTACAATACTTTCCTCCCCTGGGGGGAG
>JAUVGT010000246.1 GCA_030593645.1 Deltaproteobacteria bacterium | reverse complement strand
AAAAATACAGGACCTGATCCGTCCCGATGTGGTAAGGCCTGTTTTAAAAGATCTCAACCTGCACCAACCGGATGAAAATGAAAAATTAATAATAATATATCATTATGTTCTGGATAATTATACCTATATCCCGGAACCATCCTATTGGAATCCTATCGAAGATACATTGAAATTTCGTAAAGGAGATTGCAAAAATTTATCATTGTTATTGATGTCCTTGTTAATCTCATCCGGATTTGATGCGTACGCGGCGATATCAAATAATCACATGTGGGTGTGTGTAATCAGTGGAAAAAAAATCAAGATTCTGGAAACAGATAGGGATCCGCAAAGAATACAGATTTACAATACACCTGGCTTCTACGATTTTCCCCTATATAAAATATATATTGATCGAGTACTAAAAAGGAAAATTCTTCCCTGATATTAGAAATGATATTAGAAATGGTTTCTAAATCATCCATCAGACTAAGGGTTCGCGTAAAAATAAATTCACAAATTTTAAGGGTCGAGGCGCCCAATCGGCAAGGCGCAAAAGCGCAGAAATATCAAGCATATTTCGAGGTTTTGCAACGCAGCCGAATGGGATAATTCGCCCCTTAAAATGTGAAGTTATTTTTGCGCGAGCCCTAAGGACGGTCCACTATGGCCGCCATCTATTTTTTGGTCGGAGCGAATATATCAACCGCCCAGTACGATATGCCAGACCTGCGGGATAGGCCCCGGAGGAATAGTCCTTCGGAATTCCACGGGGCATATTAGAACTTATCTCAAGTCCGCGGGTAACGGATTGCTCCATAAAAAAATTGGAATCGAGGCGAGGTTTTAAATCGTTTCTATCAGTACCCGGAGTATTCCGTTTTGATCACTTCCAGTAATTCTTTGCCGGCACTCAGGCCTATATCTATGAATTGAGGGCCGTAATGTTTTCCGGTTCCGGTTCGAAATGTTTTTTTAATTCTTTTCAGCCAATCCATTGCTTTTGGATAATAATCGACAAATTCTGTTAAAGGAAGGTTAGAATATGATACCATATTCCATATTGTGTCTGTAAAGTTGTCAGGTCCCCAACGAAATTTATCCGCATCATAAAGAGAGTCGGATACCAGTATACCCCGTTCACTGGTTATGGCAATATTCTGTTTAAACGCTTCATGGTTATGAATGGCCTTCCACACATCTTCGACTTCTTCGGGTTTAAATGGAAAATCCTTGAGAACCCTCCTCGCGTAGACAGCACCCAACCCGGAATGATCTTTATGTTTACGTTTAAGGTCGTGAAACAGTCCGGCACAATGTGTGATGAGTACATTTCTTTTCAAAATGATCTTAGAATAACCGATCAGATTCCCTTCAATAATCATCAGCGCTCCGGCATCAAGGGCAACTTTTGTGATATGTTTGAGCCCATGCCCCAAATCATCATCAAGCTGTTCATCGATAAAGGCACGCAATTGATCAAGAATCGGATCACAATCAAAAAACTGTTTTGATAATTTACAGGCATGGGAAAAATCCCTGTAAAACTCAGGAGAAGGTAAATCAGATACTATTTGACGTGCCCGTTTCCGAAGACGAGCATAGACAGGAATCATATGATTAGCTTAACATTTTTTTTAAAACCACTTGGTGGAAGTGTAAAAAATAAAAAAAGGAGGCCGAAGTATTGAAGATTTCGGCGCTCCTTTAGAATTAAGGCCCAGGATAATCAGCTGGAAAGATCAAATACTTTGCCGCATACCTTCCATTTTCCATCTTCTTTTATCAGATTTATTGTCTCATCAACATCATAAGTTTCACCAATGAGAAATAAATTCCCAATCATCGTATAAATCGGGTTAATGTAACGTTTTCTGTGCGCCGAAATTCTTACCGTAACTTTTGAACCATCAACAGTTTCAACTTCAGTATGAATACTGTACAGTGCGCTTCGCATATATTGTAGATTGAAACCCAGTTCTATCGCCTTATCCGCTTCCCTGTTGATAAATTCATCAGCGATGGCACCGTCTTCTTTGGCCAGTTCCTTACAGAGATATTTAGACATGGATTTATCGAGTTTGAAATATGCTTTAGTAAATTTTACAGCTGTTTTGGCGGGTGTTTCCCTGTTGTCAAGCTGAAAAAGTCCTACCTGCACAATGATCCCGATCAGTATTACTAATGCCAATGAAATTAATTTATTATCCCGAGCCATTTAGTATTCCTCCTTATAAACATTTAACACATAAAAAGGCTGTCTAATATCTTGATCTGGTTTCAATAACCAATAATGATGGTCTCGTAAAAAGTCCGAATTAGACGGTTTCGTAAAAAGTTCAAATTCAAGGCGCGCAAATTTCGTAATCATGAAGCGTACTTATAGTACGTTGAATGATTGCGAAATGCGGCACAACGCAGAAGTTGGACTTTTTACGAAGCCGTCAATAATCAGGCACAAATCAAGCGTTGACGGTCATGGTTATCATTAGTTAAAAAAATCTTTTAACAAAGAATAAATCTTTGCACAAGTATTTTATGCGCTTTCAGGCACATTTAAGAGAAGAGCTTACGATACTCATCTGAAACCACTTCTAATCAACTCAATGATTCGCAATAAAGATATTAAAAAAGCAATGTTCTGGAAGGGTTACCTGACATAACACTCTTTAACCCACGGGCTCGCGATCGATTTCAGATGATCAAGCTCATCGTTACTGTAAAAACTATCGCGTGTCTTGAAAAAACCGGGTTCAAGTACTTCTGTTTCATTGAATTGCTGCAGAACGAACAGGTTTGCTCCGCTGATAAGCTGGCTGATATTTTCAATAATCGTTGGAGTCACAAATGGTTTTACACAAGTAGTCCTGAATTCATAGGCTGGTGAGTATTCCATGATTGTTCGAATACTGGATATGATACTCTTTGGTTCACAATTGTTTTTTATTAACGATGGATAACCGATTGGGTCAGTTTTGATATCCATGGCAATGTAATCCACCAACCCAACCTTTAGAAGCTCTCGAATCACCTGCGGTCGGCTGCCGTTTGTATCCAGTTTCACCGGATAATTCATTAGCTTGATCTTCTCACACAAAGAGACAAGATCTTTTTGAAGGGTGGGTTCTCCACCTGAAATGACCACACCATCGAGAAATGCTTTTCGATTATCAAGAAAATCGAATACCTGATTTTCTTCCACAGATGAATTGCAGGGGCTGCAGCCCACGGCCAGATCAGGATTGTGACAATAAGGACATTTGAAATTACATCCTGAAAGAAACAGCACGCAACTAAGTTTCCCCGGATAATCGATAAGTGAATTTTTTTGAAGTCCGCCAAAAACCATCTGTTATATGCCTTAAAGCCTTTGCTCCTGATATTCGCCTTTCATAACGCCATCATATTTGGCAACCGGTTCTTTTAAATTATCAATGGGTCGTATTGATCGTGTTGAGATATGGTCAGGTGATGCTTTTTCCGTATTATATGTTTTCCGGAGATTAAATTCAGCCCGTTTACCGTCGTTCCATTGTTTGACAGGTCTTAAATAACCAACCACCCTGGAATAGACTTCGGTTTCCCTGTTACATGTGGTACATTTCTCGTGCTCACCGCTCAGGTACCCGTGTGAAGGGCAGACACTGAAAGTGGGAGTAAGAGTAAAATAAGGAAGCCTGTAGTTGTTAGAAATCTTTCGGATCAGGCCCTTGAGCACTTCTATGTCCCGAACCTGTTCCCCCAGAAAAAAATGGAGTACAGTACCACCTGTATATTTCGCCTGCAGGTTATCCTGCAGTCTTAGGGTTTCAAAAAGATCATCAGTATAATTCACCGGGAGTTGAGTTGAATTGGTGTAATACGGTGCAGAGTCATTTTTATATTCATTCTCATTGGCACAGATGATATCCGGATATTTTTTCTTGTCGATCATTGAAAGACGGTAAGAAGTACCCTCCGCGGGTGTGGCTTCAAGGTTAAAAATATCACCGGTTTCCTCCTGCAGTTCGGCAAGCATGTCACGGATAAAGTCCATGACTTGAAGTGAAAACTCCTGCCCCACTTCACTGGCAATATCCTGCCCAAGAAAATTCAAACAGGCTTCATTCATCCCGATAATCCCGACTGTAGAAAAATGATTTTTCCAGTACAATCCCGTATTTTCCTTTATTTCCCTTAAGTAAAATTTTGAATAGGGGTAAAGATTGCTGTCGGTAAACCTTTCAAGTATTTTCCTTTTAATGGAAAGACTATCAACAGATAACAGGACCTTTTCCTTTAAATCAGCAAAAAAATCGTCCTCGGTCTTCGAGATATATCCAATGCGGGGCAGGTTGATGGTAACAACCCCGATGGAGCCGGTAAGAGGGTTCGCCCCGAAAAGACCCCCGCCTCTTTTTAACAGTTCCCTGTTATCGAGGCGCAGTCTGCAGCACATGGACCGGGCATCATCCGGGGACATGTCCGAATTAACAAAATTAGAAAAATAGGGAATTCCATACTTTCCGGTCATCTTCCAGATCATTTCAAGATTTGGATTTTCCCAGTCAAAATCGGCAGTGATGTTATACGTGGGTATCGGAAATGTAAAAACACGGCCCTTTGCGTCACCCGCCATCATCACTTCAGCAAAAGCCTTATTGATCATATTCATTTCCTTCTGGAATTCCCTGTATGTTTCTTTTCGCTCTTTCCCGCCGATAATCACAGGATGGTCTTTTAAAATTTCAGGCACATATAGATCCATTGTAATATTGGTAAAGGGTGTCTGGAACCCGACCCGGGTTGGAATATTGATATTAAATATAAATTCCTGCAGAGCCTGCTTGACTTCCTTATAGCTCAACCCGTCTATATCAACGAAAGGAGCTAAAAGTGTATCAAAATTGGAAATGGCCTGAGCCCCTGCGGCTTCGCCTTGAAGTGTATAAAAGAAATTAACGATTTGACCCAGTGCTGATCTGAGATGTTTCGGAGGGGCACTTTCGACTTTCCCTTCAACCCCCTTGAAACCATTTTTAAGCAGATCCTGTAAATCCCATCCCACACAATAAACAGACAAGAGGCTTAAATCATGCACATGCAGATCGCCATCTTTATGGGCCTTTCGTATCTCCGGAGGATAAATACGGTTCAGCCAGTATTCGGAGGTCACATCGGAAGATATATAATTATTCAGACCCTGGAGTGAATAACACATATTGCTGTTTTCCTTAATCTTCCAATCCAGCTTTTGAATGTAGTGCTCAACCAGATCAATATTTGCCTGTTTTTCAATATTCCGGATTTGAGCGTGCTGTTCACGGTAGAGAATATATGCTTTGGCCGTTTTATAAAACGGGGAATCAAGAAGTACCCGTTCGACAATATCTTGTATCTCCTCGACTTCCGGTATGCTCCCGAGACGCAGCTCGTGAGCCAGGGTCAGTACCCTGAGAGTGAGTTTCCTGGCATCCCGTTCATTGAATTCTCCGGTGGCGTTCCCGGCTTTTGCAATAGCTGCCGTGATTTTTAATGAATCAAATTCAACTATTCTGTTTCCACGTTTTTTAATCTGATCAAACACTTTTAGCCACCTCTGCTGTTCTGTCTAATATTATATGAATAAATTGCTTTAACCGGGGGGTTATACCTATGGAAATTATCGCCTTATTATTTCTAATCCTTACTGACTGGGGGATTGCTGCCGCCGGGTAACGATTTTCTAACTATCACAAGATATTGTTGTGTGTCAATGATAAACTTCCATATATAGCGTAAAAAACAAGAAAAGAGAAAACGGAATTCAAGGGTTCAAGGGATTGAAGGCGGATAAAATACAAACGCTTGTCCGCCATAGCTTTAGCGACGGAGGGTCCAACATTGAACGTCGAATATTGCACGCTAGCAAATCATCACGCTTGATTTTTCATCATTAAAACAATAAGCTCTGACCATGCGTTACAATCAAAGACCGGTACATCGAAGATTGATTATTCCCTGGTATGATTCCAGCACCCTGTGTATACTTTTGCTCATCTTTGTGATGCTGGTATTCATATTTGCAATTATCGGCATCATCATTTCAAAAGAAAACAATTATGAGCATGTTTGGGTTCCGGTGTTTCTTGCCGTGATGAGCGGTGTGGCGGTGATCTCAACAATGGTAAGGATTTTCAGAAGACTGAAGTACAGGTTTTAAAAAGAATACCACTTTTAAAGTGAAATTTGAATGCAATAAGCATGGAGCTTAGGGATAAGCGCAAACCAATAAAAACACGATTGCGATCCTATTCACCAATCCCGAATTGTTCGGGGATCGGCGAATTTTATTAGAAGCCATGAAACACACAAAAGATCGAAAACATTAAAAAATATTATTTTTGTGCAGCGTCTTTTACCGCCATCAGGAGCTTCATAAACTCTTCAGAGTTTTTATAACCTGCTTTTGCTGCTCGACCAATCGGTTTCCCATTAGCATTTAGGAAAACATGATCAGGTATAGGTCTAACCTTATAGAATGCGGCTATTCTTCCATCTTGGTCTACATTTACCTTTATTGAAATAAAGTGTTCATTCAGATATGCAATAATTTTAGTATCGCTATATGTATATTTATCCATTTTCCGGCAGTACCCGCACCAGTCTGCCATGAAATTTAAATACAATGGCCTCCCCTGAGCTTTCCCAAGGGCTACGCCTTCCTCAAAAGAATACCACTTGATCGTGCTTGAATGGGCATCAACCTGAAAACCCATTGTAATCATACAAAAAATTAATACTATCAAAACCTTTTTAAATTTCATCTCAAATATCCTGTTTCATATACCAAAATATGAAGATTTGTTCGCCAGTGCACAGTCGCTATATATTTCTGTCTTCAATCACTTTTTTTATATTTGGACAAGATCTGAAATATGTGATATATAAAAACTTTACAGCTGAATGGTGCCTTAGTGCACAATAAAATTGCATTGGCGTTGTTTACATTTTGTAAATAAATTAAAGTATTTACCTCTGATATTAACATAACATCAGAGGGTTACGGTCACGATATCAATTGACCGATAATTAATATTATCAATATATTATAAATCAGGCAAGATAATTTACTCTGATTTGTAATCAATATAAAACCAGAATCGGGAAAAGCAAGTGTTGGTCCAGCCCATCCGATAGAATTTGAGGACGATGTATCCATGGTTGTTGTCGGTTATTTCCTGTTGGCTGCTGCAAAAATACTGGATCTGATCCTTCTTTTTTTTACAGTTATTATTATTGCCCGGGCAGTACTTTCATGGGTAAGCCCCGATCCGTATAATCCGATTGTCAGGTTTATACACAATGTCACGGAACCCGTGCTATATAGAATAAGATCATATCTCCCCTTGGCATACGGGGGCATTGATTTTTCACCCATAATCGTTCTTCTGGCGATCTATTTTATAAAAAATTTTGCCGTATACAAGCTCGGCATATTTGCCATGACTTTACTACGGTAAATCATTGAAGAGAGGTAATATATAATG
>JAUVGT010000420.1 GCA_030593645.1 Deltaproteobacteria bacterium | reverse complement strand
ACTTTAGGCATTTTAGTCACTTTAGCGCACTTTAGGCACTTGTTAAATCCCCTTATAGGGGTGATCCACCGCCGCTAAAGCTATGGCGGACAAGTCAAAGCCGGGCCCTTTGGACCCGGCTTTTACTTGATATTTGTTCCTAATTTTCCGGATACCGCATCCCGTAAATATTTTCAATTTCCGATTGATCAAATGTATAAAGCGTATTGCAGTTGTGGCATCGGGATTCAACAGGGAAAGGTCCTTTTTTCAGCATGTCTTTTATCTCGGTATGAGGAAGCATTGCCAGCAGATTAGAAAGCCTGTCCCTGCTGCAGTGGCACATAAACTCGATACGATAATCGGACAGAAGTTTTGGCGTATAATCTTGAAAGATGTTCCGGATAAATTCTTTTGGATTTACATCCCTGCTGAACTGCTTTCCGATCGACGGTAGATTCTTAACCAGGCTTTCAAGCCCGGAAGTTGTTTCTTCACTTGCGCCGGGCATGGCCTGCAGAAATAATCCGCCTGCGCCGGTCACCTCGCCTTTTTCGTCAAACGTGATACTCAGGTTAAAAGCCGTTGGGATCTGCTCGGATGTAAGATAATAATTTGCCAGGTCTTCCGCGATATTGCCGAATTCCAGGGTGACTTTCCCGACAAATGGGTGTTTCGCGTCTTCAAGATATCGGGTGATGGAAAGAAAACCGGCACCAAAAAAGGGTGAAAGGTCAAAACTTTCCATTGGCTTTTCAATTGGAATTGGAATATTTTTCAAAAACCCGCGTACTTCTCCGAAGGCATTTACTTCGACCTGTAGACCCTTTATGGGCCCTGAACAATCAATTTGCATACCGATACGGTCATTTCCTTTCAGATTGGCTGATATCAGGGAAATGCCCAGGTAAGCCCGGCCCAGCACCAGGGTTTCCAGGATACCGAGTTCATGATTATCCCGCATTTCGTTAACCATTCGGATTCCATTGACAACAGCCCCCCGAATGGTTCCATTGTCCAGTGAAAAACTGTACAGGCGGTCTTTTGCACTGGCAATCAATTGTTCTTTCAGCGTATGGCCGTATTTTTTCTTAATCATAACTTTCCATTCAGTTTTTCAATTTTGACGGTTTCGTAAAAAGTCCAACTTCTGCGTTATGCTGCATTTCGCAATCATTCAACGTACTATAAGTACGCTTCATGATTACGAAATTTGCACGCCTTGAATTTGAACTTTTTACAAAACCGTCTAATTCGGACTTTTTACGAGATCATCAATTTTATTCAATTGATCCGCAAGCCTGGGAAGCCACTCCTTTTTATTTTCAAGATAGATTTCTGCCAGACGGTTAAACTCTGCTGCCTGTTTTTTGTTTTTTTTAATCAGCCAGGCTTCAGCCATGTAATAGTAGTTATCTCCGATTGAAGGATCGAGATTGATCGCTCTTTCAAGTACCCGGAGAGCTGAATCCGGCATTCCTTTGGCGAGGTATTCCCGGCTCCGACGAGTGAGTGCCAGGGATGCGTCCGTACGCGGGTTTTTCTTTTTCTGTATTTCATCAGACGCGGACTTTTCCGGTATTGGTTCGTGTTCCTGAATGGATACCGGGGTAGATATTTTAGAGGTACAACCGGTCGGAAGTATGCCAACAACGATGAATAGGACAATATATACGAGACTTTCATTCTTTCTTAAAAAGATTTTTTATCCCCCTCATAAATCGGTCTAAAAAACCGGTTTTCTGATGAATGGTACAATACTCAACGGGTATGTTCCCCTCCAGGAAAAATTCTTCCCTTTGATCAGGACAGCCCTTATCATGGGCAAGCAGTCCGCTCTCCCTGCAGATGTTTTTTTTCACAACACCGGGCGGGATCCGAAATTGACCCGCGGAAAAGTACTGGGGGATTTCTTTCATCAGGTCTGCCCAGATGGGAAGTGCCGCTTTAGAACCGGTTGTATAGATCGGATCTCCATCGTCAAATCCAACCCATACCAGTGCCAGGATATCAGGCGTATACCCTATAAAAATGGCATCCCGGTAATTGTTAGTTGTACCGGTTTTCCCGGCAACCGCACCGCTTATGCCCAGGTCTTTCAGAGATCGGGCTGTTCCTTCAGTTACGACGTCCTGCAGCATGGAGGTAATAATGAACGCCTTCGCGGGTGAAATAAGGCGCTCAATATTCAAATGGGTCTGTTTCAGGGTGATATCCTTTTCATCGACCACGTCCTTTAATGACAGCGGATAGGGCATAATACCGTCTGCCGCAAAAACACAGTATGCCCGGGCCAGTTCGATCGGGATGACTTCAAACGCCCCCAGGGCAAGGGATGGGTACGGTTTAATTGGTGTGGAAAAATGAAATCCGGCAGACTGTTTAACAATTTTATCCAGACCGGTCTTCATGGCCAGATCCACTGTTGACAGATTGTAAGACATTACAAGCGAGGCTCTCATGCTTGCGACGGGTATTTCTTTCGAAGAAAAATTATGGGGTTCCCATGGTTCACCGTTTACGGTGTATACCTTTGGTTCGTTAGAAAATAGCGATGCGGGGGTGAACTTATCCAGACCGGCAAGACAGACAAAGGGTTTAAAAGCGCTGCCGGGCTGACGGCGACTCTGGTCCATACGGTTGAATTGACTTTCACTGTAATTTCTGCCGCCCACCATAGCAAGAATATATCCGGTTTTGGGCTGTATCACAACAATGCCGCCCTGAAGTTTTTTGGAAGGCTCTTTTCGAACTAATGCCGGATTTGCTTTTTCCAGTCGCTCCAGACCGTTTATTAAAGCTGTTTCGGCTGCATCCTGAACCTGGGTATCCAGAGTCGTATAGATTGACAATCCTAAGCTGGATAAGGTTTCAGAAGAATACAGTGTCTGGAGCTGCCTGGATAGGTAATCCATGAAATATGGGGCTTGTTTGTTACGCGGAACATAATCGATTACATCGACAGGAGCGTTCAGACCTTGTTTAAGATCTTTATCGGTAGTCCATTTTTTCAGAGACATGGCTTTGAGAACGTTGTTTCTTCGCTCACGGCACCTTTTTTTATCTTCATATGGGGAGTAATAGTTTGGAGCCCTGATTAAACCTGCGATGGTAGCGGATTCTGCAATGGTTAGTTCGGTAACCGGTTTTCCGAAATAGAAAAAGGAAGCTTCCCCTACACCATTAACCGAAGCCGAACCATTTTGTCCCAAATAGATTTCATTTAAATAGATTTCCAGGATTTCATTTTTATCGTACATAATCTCCATGACGATCGACAGGATCAGTTCATCCAGTTTCCTTGAGATTTTACGGTCCGGTGTGAGAAAATAATTTTTTGCCAGCTGCTGGGTTATCGTTGAACCGCCCTGACGGATAGATCCATGCCGTACGTTAATCAAAAATGCCCGGATCATGCCGATCGGGTCAAAACCATAATGGTCAAAAAAACGGTTATCTTCAGCAGCCAGTACCGCATGGACAAAATATTCCGGGACTTCTTTGATGGAGACAAGCTGCCTGCGTTCGCGTTCAGATCCATAAAATTTCATAATTTCTTCGGGTTCAAGCTCAAGGATCGGCAGCAAATCAGAGCTTCCGGATCGTTTAATCGATTTTATATGGTCATTGGAAAAGCGAATGGTTGCGGAAAATCCTTCACGGGTCTGAGACGGGATTTTAATCTCATTTAAAAATAGTTCCAATGAGGTTGAATGAAATCTCACCTCGCCCATTTTCTTGGGTTTGTGGGAAACAGTTCGATACCCGAGACGTTTTAATTTCTTTTTTAAATAGTTTATTTTATATCGCTGCCCGGGATATAAAATGGTGGTGTCCGAATAAACCGTTGAAGGAATACTCCAGCGTCTTTCCGAGAATCGTTTTTCTATTTTCTTTGAAGTATAATATCCATACAGGACCAGGCCGGTAAAGATTAAAAAAGTGATTGAAAGGCACACGATTAATATTTTTTTCTTCATT
>JAUVGT010000137.1 GCA_030593645.1 Deltaproteobacteria bacterium | reverse complement strand
TATTATATGATGTACCGCTCCCGGCGCATCTATTCTTGCTTTTCTTGCCATAGTTTTTTCATATCACATACTCATATCTATGTAAAGCATAATATCATGGACGTCCCCAATACTGTCCCCTTATTCTGCGTGGTGTGGGAGGGGGTAGTCGTGAGGCTACTCCCTATCCCGATGGCCAATGTATTCAGTGCTTAAACCTGATTCCCTTGCAGCCATCAACTGTCTTTTATCAGCAGTCACAAAAAGATCTGCCTGCCATTCCAATGCGCATGCAACATGTAGGGCATCCATAGCACGTAAAGCGTTGTTTTCCAGTAGCTTTATTGAATGAGAAATCACAGATGGTGTTATCTGGATCACCATTGCATCATGAACATCCTCCATTAATTGTTTTTTTACTTTCCGGTAATTATCCAGCGATAAAATATTTTCACGCAATCGCCGGTTGAGTGCAGATATAATTTCAGGAACCAGAATAATGGAAAGCGCCAATTCTGAAGCGCTTTGCAAAAACTGATCCATTAATTCACTACCATCTTCAAGGATATACCTCTTGGCAAAAGCTGAAGAATCAACAAGAATCTTCATAAACCAACCTTACGCTCTTCTAAAATAGCAGATGATAGGTTGCTTCCCTTAATCGTCAAACGAATACCAGGTTGTTTCCAGGAAGGTATCTGTCTATGCCGGTCGGTGAATGGAATAATCTCTGCAATTGGTTTTCCCCGACGCAATAATATAATCGTCTCTCCATGCTCCACCTCGGTAATGAAGCCAGAAGCCTTTTTACGAAAATCTGTAAATGTAACTGTTTTCATGATTTTATCTCCATAATGTGTACACCCAAATGTACACCCAAGAGGTCATTTTGTCAAGTTAATTTAATTGGCCAACCGGTGCGATCAGTTGCAGCCAGGGCTTCCGCTGACCGTTTAAGTATTTGATGATGTCCGGTCTGAAGCTATATTTCCAAATTCGCCCGGTCCTGGATGTCAACTGAATTGCATGGTTTGCAGCAGGCGATTTGTTTGCGACAGTGCATCAATGCCCAACACGTTCAAAAAGGGATGCCTTCATCTGGAAAATCATCCTCTTCCAATTCATCATCGAAATCAAATGGCATCATTTTACTTGCCAGTTGTAAAAAGACGCCTTGTGATTCACACAAATTCTTTATGATACGGCTGTACACCTCTTTTTCATTTATGTCCTTTGTTTTAGACATTGATTTCAATGCAGAGTTCAATTCCTTTTCCAAACCATTCATTACTCTATCTGGATCCACTCAATCTCCTTTTTTCTTTTTTTTGATGCGAACGAAAAAATTGAATTACACCGGCTAATGTCCGGTGTAATTGTAGTTGTGTGCCGGGCAAAGCCCGGCTGCTAAATGGTGATACCGGAAATATGACACATATGACCGGTAAAGTCCAGACCCAGCCTGAAGGAGGCGAAGGGTAGCCAAAGGCAACCACCTTCGCATAAAGCTATGGCGGTCAAGAGGGTGTTGCAGTGATGTACGCCTGAAGGGCTGTAGCGGAGCGGAAGGCGAGCCGTAGGCGAGAGCGACTGGAAGGAGAGGCAACCCGGAGACAAAAGCGCGGGTCGATACGTTTTCGCTAAAGCTACGCCGACACAAGCGTACAGGTATGCCCCGTACCGAAGGATAGAGGGCAGGCAGATTTGAGGCGGGGGGAGAACGGGACGAGTCGGACGATTCCGCAACACAGGATAAAGTCCTATATCCTTCATGTTCGACCTCCGTATATCTGATCCGCCGGACATTAGGCGGACTGAAAGTAGCCGGTATTACCCCGGGAGGTCTCCCATATCGTCCTGGAGCGTCGCGTGCGAGGCGAATTGACTGAGGGATCGGGTAACCGTTCCTTATTGAATGGGAGCCGCCGTCGCCTCACGTTTGGCTATGGCGGCCAGGGAAGTCAGCAGCGGGCATATTAGCCTAAAGGAAACGAGTGAACAAGTGTGCCCCTGGCGTGGACGGTATGACCGTCCACAAGATTACGCGGTACCTGAAGCGACATTGGAGAAAGATCAGAAAGGCTCTGCTGGATGGCACTTATGGGCCGATGCCTGTTCGCAGGAAGGAGATTCCCAAGCCCGGAGGCGTTCGGCTGTTAGGAATCCCCACAGTGTTAGACAGAGTAATCCAGCAGGCAGTAGCGCAGGTTCTAAATTTGATCTGGGATCATACCTTTTCCGAGTTTAGTTACGGGTTCCGGCCGAACCGTTCACAGCCCGCTCGATTTTTAACGACAATGTTCAAGAATTTGAGATGAAAAAGTGATGTAGGGGTAGATACGCATAAGCGCTAAGTTGTAAAATCGTGATATTATAGTATTTCATTCTGTCAAAAGATGGATTTATGATACACAAAAAGGGCGGGCATAAAGCCGGCCCCTATTGGTCTTGAAACCAACCGTTCGGATTTATCAAATAAAACATTGATTTCTTGATATTATCCCGGTATTTTTCGTTTATTATGTGTTTTTGAGATAGGTTTTAAATATTCCGATCGAAAAAGACGGTTCTGAAACGAAAAGAATCAAAGGACGTTGAAAATGTCCTCAAAATCCGAGCATGAAAATCCTGGCCTTAAGATCAAAAAGCTTGAGAAAAAGCTGGTTGATCTCAAGCAGTTTGAAAAGATCACGAAGACTCTTTTCAGTGTATCCAATGCGGTAAACACCACCGTTAACCTGGATGAACTCTACCTGTCGATCCATCAATCACTCGGGAAGATTATTGACGTTACCAATTTTTTTATCGCCCTTTATGACAGGGAGAATGATATCCTAAGCTTTCCATATTCGGTGGATACTGAAGATAATTTGCTTGGCAGTTATTATGAGGTATCAAACCCAAAAGATTCGAGTTCGCTTTCAGTCCGTGTGATAAAGTCAGGTAAACCTTTATTTTTAGATAAAAATGAAATCATCAGGTACGCAAAAAAAATGGGTAAAAAGATTTTGGGTCCTGCAGCAAAAGTATGGGTGGGTGTTCCCCTTAAGATAAAAAATGAAGTTATCGGAGCAATGGCTGTTCAAAGTTATATTGACCCTGATATGTATCATAAAAAAGATATCGAAGTTCTGCTTTCGGTTTCAGACCAGGTTGCCACCGCGATCGACCGTAAACGTTCGGAGGAGGAAGCATATAAAAGAGCTAATCTGAGTGCCCTGATTCATAAGGTGAGCCAGCGTGTCAGCAGCAAATTGGAAATGGGTGAGCTTCTTTCGGAGATTTCGACTTCGGTTTGTGAAACGTTTAATTACGAAACCGTTATCGTAATGCTTTATGATGAATATCGAAAGGTGTTTGTTCTGGAAGCAACAGAAGGAAAGAATTCAGACGTTTTTCCAAAAGGTTGGACGGTTCCGGTGGGTAAAGGGATGATCGGTTATGCTGCCCAGTCAGGCAAGATCCAGGTCAGCGGTAATGTCAGTAAAAATAAACACTATCTCAAGCATTCAGATGAGATTGTTAATTCCGAACTTGCAATACCCATCAAAAGCGGTGATAAAATTATTGGTGTGTTTGATCTTCAGAGTGCTGATTTTAACGCCTTTGATGAGATCGATATCTCCTCAATGGAAACATTGAGTGTTCAGATAGGAATCGCGATAGAAAACGCCCGCCTGTTTGAAGACGTGCGGCAAGGGACAGAAAAACTCGCTCTTGTCAACCGGCTTGCCAGCGCGATCGGCACCACATTAAACCTGGATAAATTACTTGAGACTATATATCAGGAAATTGAAAAGAGTTTTAAACCGGATGCTTTCTTTATCGCGCTTTACAGCGAAAAAGATAAGGATGAGCTTGATATTATATTCCATACAGAAGACGGGATACGTTATTCTCCAGGAAAATGCGCGCTTGGCAAAGGTTTTAGCGCAAAGATCGTTTCGGAAAAGAAACCGCTGTTTATCAGAGACTATGAAAAAGAAAAAATAAAGCTGCCGAAACCGGTCTTTCTAAACACAAAAAAAGTAGCCAGTTCCTGGATCGGCATACCGCTGATAGTGGGCCAGCGGATTACCGGTATTATCAATTTTCAGGCATGGCGTCCATATGCCTGGGATGAGGAAGAAGAGGCACTCTTTTTCAGTATCGCGGACCAGGTGGCCGTGGCCATAGAAAAGGCGCGTCTGTATGAAAAAGTTCAGCGGGAACTGGTTGAACGTAAACTTGCTGAAGAGGAAAAGAAGAACCTGGAATTTCAGCTTCTTCAGGCTCAAAAAATGGAAGCCGTCGGAACACTGGCAGGCGGGATCGCGCACGATTTCAACAACCTGCTTTTGGGTATCCAGGGGGACGCGTCTGTGATGAGACTTCATCTGTCACCGGAGCATACAGATTATAAAAAGCTGATAAGTATTGAAGAGAGCGTTAAAAGCGGGGCGAAACTGACCCGGCAGCTTCTGGGATTTGCGAGGGGTGGTAAATATGAAGTTAAAGCCACAAGCTTGAACACAATTATTGAAGACGCGGCAGCCATGTATGGGCGAACCAGGAAAGAGATCCGTATTCATTCAAAATTTCAGGCAAATGTATGGACCGTTAATGTAGACCAGGTACAGATACGGCAAGTTCTTTTAAATCTGTTCGTAAACGCCGGACAGGCCATGCCGGGCGGCGGGGACCTCTATCTTAGTACTGAAAATGTTAAGCTGAATAAGAATAAAACAAAGATATACGGGGTTTTACCGGGCCGGTTTGTCAGAACAACCGTTACCGATACCGGGCATGGTATTGATGAAGACATACAGCACAGAATATTTGAACCATTTTTCACAACCAAAGAACGGGGCGCAGGAACCGGACTTGGGCTGGCATCCACGTACGGTATTGTTAAAAACCATGACGGTTTCCTGGATGTAATAAGTAAAAAAGGGGAGGGTGCCACATTTACATTTTATTTGCCGGCCACTCATGCGCCTGTGATTGAAAAACCCCCTCCTGAGCTTGAAGCAGCCATGGGCAATGAAACCATACTTGTAATTGATGACGAAACCAGGATTCTTGAAGTCAGTAAAAGTATGCTGGAGGAACTGGGTTACAAGGTGATGACTGCAGATAAAGGCATTTATGCCATTACAATCTTCGGGCAAAGAAGGAAACAGGTTAACCTTGTGGTCCTTGATCTTGTGATGCCGGAGATCAATTCAAAAGAAATATTCGATAAAATAAAATCGCTTGAACCCGAAATAAAAGTACTCCTGGCCAGTGGGTACAGTGTTGAGGGCGCGGACAATGAATACCTGCTGAAGGAAAGTAATGGGTTTATTCAGAAGCCTTATGATATCATACAATTTTCCACAAAAATTCGTAAAATCCTTGATCAGTCCTGAAACCAGTTATCCTTACAACTCCGTTGTTACGAATACATTTTGCAACACCGGGTGATGCATGGGAACGTTGAAATGACTGGTATATGGATAACATTTTGAAAGGAGCATAAACGTGATATCTTTTTTCAATTGGTTACGATCTTCATCAAGGCAGTCAAAATTACCTCCGCCTTTTGAAATAATCAGATCAGCCCTTTCAAATAGATCTTTTACCCGGATTGAACACCTGGACAGAACGGTTCCGGGCAGGGGGCCGTCAATTCCGTTTTCAATCACCTGGGCCTCGTGAATGATACCGGATGTTTTTGCTTCATTCATTGTTGAATCATTTAGAGTCGGCTGACTTTTGACCACATAGAAAATTTCAATATCAAACCTGTTTTTGATCGTTTCGATCAGCAGCCTGTCAAAAACAATTTCGCCCGCATTATCTCCGAAGATGAGTATCATACGGGACTGCTCAAGACGTTTTTTAAATGCATCGAATTCATTTATTGAAATTTCTGATTTAAGTTTTTCCATGATAAAATCTTTTATGCCGTAAGTCCCACCCGGCATCATAAAATCGACGGAATTACCAAGAATTGAAAGTTTCGATGCCGTATAAAGTGAATGATCACTATTTTTAATCGTTTCTTTAAGCAGCGGATATATTTTGAGCACCTGTTGATTCATGTCTTCTTTGATATGAAAAAACGGATCATAATTTCCAATGATATCATAAAAAATTTGCATCACCTGTTCTATGACTCCAGGTCCTGTAACGCTCCAGTCACTACCCTTCAGGGCGGGTATAGTCAGAATCTCCCTGCAGAATATTTTGATCAAACTTTCTTTTATATCAACTTTTCTTGCGGATGAAACCGCCATTTTCATGATACATGGAATGCAGTCGGGTTGTATAAGCATGGTAACGCCTTTCGTTTTTCAGTTCGCGGCGCAGCTTTAAATGAGCAAGCCAGCAAGTGGATTATTTATATAAATTAATATTGCAAAAAGAGAGTGTAAAATGCAATATTAAAAATATTCTGCTGGTGAACAACGGTTAAAAAAGGAATAACACATGATCCGGGAAGATATTAAAAAAACATTGATTAATATTGCAAACAGTTCAAAGCATATTACCGTGTTAACCGGCGCCGGGATTTCCGCGGAAAGTCATATCCCCACATTTCGCGGACCGGAGGGCTACTGGGCGATCGGATCTCAAGAATATCATCCCCAGGAAATGGCGACTTATCGGATGTTTACGGATAAGCCTTATGAAGTTTGGAAATGGTACTTATACCGAATGGGCGTTTGCGCAAAAGCTGAGCCCAATCCTGGACATCTCGCGCTTGTTGAGATGGAAAAAATATTTCCTGACCGTTTCACTTTGATCACACAAAACGTGGATAACATGCATATCCGGGCAGGGAACAGCCTCACACGTACCTTTCAGATTCATGGAAATATTTTTTTTGTTAGATGCGCCGGGGAGTGCTCGGAAGATGTCTATATCATTCCAGACGGACTGAAAGGAAAGGAAAAAGGGGAAGATCTCAGTAAAGAGGAAAAGGAATTGCTCGTATGCGAGGATTGTGGCGGAATGATCCGGCCCCATGTACTCTGGTTTGATGAAACATACAATGAAGTGTATTATCGGTTCCAAAGCTCTCTTGCCGCAGCATCTCAGACAGATCTCCTAATTATTGTAGGCACGTCCGGAGCGACAAACCTACCGAACCAGGTGGCATGGCAGGTTTATCATAACAGCGGGACAATTCTCGATATTAATATCGAAGAAAATCCGTTTTCAAAGCTGGCAATAAAAAGTGGAAACGGGGCGTTTATCAAAGGCCCGAGCGCTGAGATCCTTCCGGAGATTGTGGATGCATTGAAAAACAGTTAGATGTGGTTTTAAAACCACTTTTATGTTTCTTTCCCGCAAATTTCCCCGCATCGTTTTTTCGCATAATCCCAGGCGTTGAAGGTGGTGGAGGGCGGGCCGCCTACAATATATGGGTCTTCACCAAAAGTAGTATACTGGCGGTACAGTTCATCCGGTAACATCCCTTCCTTATGCGCCTGTAAAAGAAATTCATCGACAATGCTTTTTGCTTTTTTAATTGCCCGCTCAAGGGAGTTGAACTCTCCTGCCTGGTATCTTTCATTTTTATCCATGTAATGGTAATTATCATCCACATAGAGCGTGTAATTCATTTGTCATTCACCCTCCTGTTTAAACAGATTCTATGGAAGCTTAGGGCTCGCGCAAAAATAACTTCACATTTTATGCATCCCGGATTCAGGCCATCTTTGCCCGATCCTCGACTCCAAAATCCTCTGAATAGCTTGATATGCCTGCGGTTTTGCAGTCTCAGATCGAACAAATCTGACCTAACTCCGAGCACCTAAAATGTAAACTAATTTTTGCGCGAACCCTTATTGAACAGTATTTCCTTTTTAATCATTGTGATTTTGCCGTCGGTGCCCTGTTTTTCTTCTTCAATGATTACTTTGTCTTTAAGTATTTTTGATACGCGACCATTGTTTGGGCCGATGGCGGTGCCTTTGCTGATAATGTATCCCTGACCAGTGAAATCTTCGATCATCGCCTTGTTTCCTTCGGGAGTCAGAACAATGGCCACAAGGTTCAGTCTGTAGAGTTCGATATTTTCAAGGGGAGAGAGAGACCGTGCTCGCTTTTTCTTTTTAAAGGGTACGGATTTTACCGGTTTTTTGCCCTTGATCAAGGGAATGAGCAGGTTAATTTTATCGGCGTTATGTATACTCTTATGGTTTTTTTCGTAGGGAGGTGCTTGTGGCGCGGGTTTGGAGTCTTTCAGTCCTTTCGTTTGTGATTTCTTTGGGGGTATCGGTTTGCCTATAATGATCGGCTTCGTTTCATCCTGAATTTTACCTGTCTTGAGAGGAAGAACATATATATTCACGGCCAGACTGACCGCAAAGCAGGCTGACGCCGTTACCGCAACAAATTTGGGTGATAGATATCTGAAAACCCATGTGAAGACACCGGTTGATCTTAAAGATTTTCTGTCGTTTTCCGGTTTTATGGGAGAAGGTTTTATCATTCTTAGTTTTTCAACCGCATGATAGAATCGGTCGGAGACACCTGTTTTCTTTGCGGTGGTTTTTATTTTTCCTTCCCATAAATCAAAAATTTGATCCGTTAGTTCATTGTCTGTCAGGTTCCCCTTTGTCCAGGAATAGAACTTTTTTATGATAACACTTGAATTTATTAGTCCTTCATCAAGCTGTTTCAGCATGATTTCCATATGGTACAGGCTGTCAAGACGCTGCTTGTCATCCAGGAAAGTACCGCAGAATGCCGTAAGGAAGAATTGTTCGATTCTTTCATGTTCAGGACCGGCAGGCGTGTTGATGAAATGAAGCGCGGCGGCTTCAATACCTTTTTGGCGCAGGGGGTCATGAACTTTTCTTTTTTCACTTTCATCATTGCTTATGATAAATAGTCGAATCGAATAACTCTCTTCAATTGCCCCGGACAGCGCTGTAAAATGGATGACATCTTTTCTGATTTTTTCCAGCAGCATCCGATCAGCATTAAGGTCGGTAAGGAACATGTCTTTCGCAAAATCTATCGGCAGGATTGATCTGATCGTTTCTGTAAGATTGTCTGCTTTGTGATCCGACAGGGTGTCAAAAATAGTCTCAGGAAGATCGACCCATTCGCAATACCACGGGAAAAGAAAGCGGGATTGATCCGGTATTTGATCAAGAACCTGTCTGCGCCATTGATTCAAAGGGATTAAGCGAAGATAAGACACTTCACGGTCTATAGTCATTAATTGTAAAAGATCCTCTGTTTTTAATTTCAGAATTTCCGGGATTGAATCTTCATGCGGATAAAATTCAATGGATTCGGATAGAAAAATCAATTGATCCAGTTCGTTTAACGCGGTTACAACAGAATCTGATTCACTGATAATTGTATCCACTGTAATCGGACCATGCAGCATGTTCAGTGAATCGTGGATTCTTTGCTCCAATATAATAATATCAGAAACTATGGATGACGTGTCGGCGGATTCCCATTCGATTTCAAGTTCGTTCAGAGAGGAATGGTCACTGTTAAGAAGATGGTGCTTTCCCCATAGGATCAGGATGCTCAGGTGACGAAACGCTGGTTGTATATTGATTTCAGTCATTTTTATCCTTTATTCCATGTATTCTCTAAAGAGCTGACTGATCTTTTCCCGACAGCGTTTGATTCTCTGGTTTAATGTATTCGCTTTCATGTGATAGGACACAGCCAGTTCTTTTTGTGTCTGTCCATTCATGAAAAATATATAGAGGTCAAGGAATAACCGTATGCACCCGCTGTGGTCATCAGGCAGGGTTTTTCTGAAACATTCAGCGATTGTCTTTTTAATACTGTCCTGTCCGGGAGAATCAGGGATTTTTGTTTCATCGATTTCAATGGTATGATGTCCTTTTTTTCGAAAATAGTCATGGATTTTGTTTCTGAATATCCGGTAAGCCCATGTTGAAAATTTTGCGCCATGCCGGCCTTCAAACCTTTCAACTCCTGTTATGACTCCTTCCACCATGTTTGTCAGGATATCTTCTCTATCAGATTCAGGGATTGAAGAGTATTTCTTATTCAGACTGCCGACTATTTTTTTTAGAAGTGTTTGAAATCGGCCGCAAAGACTATTTTTATACACCAGGCATCCATGGCACGTCTCATTCATTCTATCCGATTCAATACATGGATGCGTGATCATTAAGTTGCCTCGTAAATTGCCTCGTGATTATCATGGTTTCATAAGATGCCTCGTCATTATATATTATTTTCCGGTTACTTCCAAAACAATTATGATTCAAACCGGGTTATTCAATCGCTATGGGATAGAATGGGTATCATGGAATGCTGAAATATCGAACTGATAGAAGGCTGCGGTTTTATAATGCATTCCCTGGTAGACGGTACAATCTGTTTTGTCATGGTTGAAATCAAGGTTTATTCAGTTTGAGTTCGTTTTCTAATATGATGAATTTCCCTTTGTTGGTGTCGTCCCGGACTTTTTTTTTCACAAGGATACGATCAATATATATTTCTTTTATTTTTATCTTAATGGCCCTGTTTCCGAGATAATCGCCTTTAGCGACAACATAACCTTTTCCCGAGGCTTCCTGGACAAGGGCCCGATTTCCGCTCTGAGCCGTTAAAATACCTGTTAATTTGAACTCACTCAGATCAATAAATTTTGGAGCCGGTTTGAATGGGTTGATAGTATTAAGTATCATAAACGGTTGAAACGGATCAATTTTTCCCCTTGGATCATAAACCGGCCTGATTTTTTTTATATTCGCGGCGGTTTCAATGGTTTTGTTTGCGACTTTATTGTGCGGCAGAACAGGTGGCTTGCGTACAATTTTTTTTCTGACAATATCTGGCTTTGTTCTCTTTTCCTGATACTCAGCGTATACCGTTCCAGAAAAAAATAAAAAAATAAAATAAACAAGCGTAAATACCATTCTACTGATATAATATAAAGTCTTCATAATTAACTCCCGGTTATAATTAGTAGTGGTTTCAGTACTTTGATTGAAAAAACATTTTTAGATAAGTTAATGTTGATGGTCTCGTAAAAAGTCCGAATGAGACGGTTTCGTAAAAGGTTCAAATTCAAGGCGTGCAAATTTCGTAATCATGAAGCGTACTTATTGTACGTTGAATGATTGCGAAATGCAGCACAACGCAGAAGTTGGACTTTT
>JAUVGT010000224.1 GCA_030593645.1 Deltaproteobacteria bacterium | reverse complement strand
AATACTATCATACGTTTTTCCGAATTAGCCATCATAAGATTTGGGCCGTTTTTAGGCATTTTGCCAAATTAAAACGGTTTTCTGGAGAAGAATCAGACTATTTTGGCTATGAACTCCTCTTCAGAAGATATTACCAAATTAATTTTTCATTCGATCGCCCGGTTTTATTGATTTTCCACCCGAATCATACGATGACAATTCGGATAGACCCATTTTATGCATCAGGATTATGACGTTTAGAACGACATATCATCTGTTTTTTCATGCTGGTTTGACGTTTCAGCATAATAATTACTGTCTCAGATACACTTCAAACATGCAGCATGGCATCAAGGACAATCTCTTCCAGAAGTTAATATATCGGGATTGAATCATCGTAATCAACGTCTTAATTGATATTTTCGGACGGCCCTATTGTGATCTCTTAAGTTGGTTGAAAATTTGTGGGTGGTGTTGTTTTTTGATACAAAATATAGAAATTTTGTGGTGGCTGGATAGAGTGCGGCTTCTATGGAAGCAGCACCCGGTGAAGCAATCGGGCCCGGTGGTAAACCTTTTATCACATACGTATTATATGCAGTTGGTGTTGTTAAATGTTTGCGTGTAAGATTACCGTTAAATTTTTTTAAACCGTATATCACAGTGGGATCGGTCTGAAGCCGCATGCCGATTCTTAAACGATTATGAAAAACAGAAGAAATAACCGGTCTTTCAGACGGTATCCCGGTTTCCTTTTCAATGATAGACGCAAGGGTGACGACTTCATGAATTGATAACCCGAGAGTTTTGGCTTGAAGTTTCCATTCAGGTTTAAATTCACTCCAGAAGCGTTTTTTCATGCCGGCTACTATGTCATTTAGAGTGATGCCCTTAGGGAAATAATATGTGTCCGGAAATAGATAGCCTTCATATGTTAAAACTTCTTTACCAAAAGTTTTCTGTGCGGATTTCCGATTATAAACAATGCTTATGAATTCACTGCTGGTTCCAAAGCCTGCAGAAGTAACAATTTCTGCAATTTGTTTTAGATTGTAGCCTTCGGGGATGGTAAATTTATACTGTTTCACTTTACCCTTCACCAGGATTTCGAGAATTCCAGTAGGTGTCATAGAAGGGGAAAGAAGATACTCTCCGGCTTTGATTTTTTTGTCATATCCTTTGATTCTAGCTAAAACACGGAATCTGACCGGGCTGGCTACCAAGCCGGACTGATGTAATTTTTCAGCCGCCTGAGAAAAATTGTATCCCGGAATCATGTTAAATGTAATATTTGTCTGATCATCGGAAGCAGGGCGGTCGGCATAGTATATTAAGTCAAGATAAAGCCCAGTCAGGGCGAGGATAATAATAAAAACCAGGGAAGAAAGAATAGTCAGTGTCTTTTTCAATATTTTGGTAACTCCTTAATGTTATATATCATAAAGAAATATTTTTAATATTGCAAATCGTTCTGTTTGTCAAAAGAGAATCATAAAATTGTGGAAAAATGATGATATAAATGGAAGAAGGAGAATGAAATATAACAAATAATAAGATATATTGGAATGATTCGGAATTCGGGATCGGTATCGGTATCGTAATCGTGTTTTGTTTTAAATATTCTGAAAAGATCCGGATTTCTGGGTTACATTGGATGATCAATCAGTTTTAGCCACGGGTGTGATTTGACAAGTGTTCGACATTCATTTTTCAACCATTCCCCCCATTATTAAACAATTTCATTTTTTTATCTGTTTTTCTTGACATAATGATATATTATACATAAACAGTCTTGATCATTTTTTTTGAAACGAGGGAGTATAATGGAAAAGAAAAAACTAAAACAGCATGCAATCAACAGAGAGTGGTGTAAAGGATGCGGAATCTGTGTTGAGTTTTGTCCTAAAAAGGTGATTGAACTTGACAGGAAAGAGAAGGTGATCGTCGTGTATCCTGAAAAGTGTATCGCCTGTAAACTCTGTGAATTAAGATGCCCGGATCTTGCGATAGAAATTGAAACGGAATAGAATAATAATTAATGTGATTCATTTAAAAGTAAACTATAAGCATCTATAATTATATATAAAAAATATAATACAGGACATTAATATGAATAAAAATACAAAGTTTATTCAGGGCAATGAAGCGTGTGTTGAGGGGGCGCTTTACGCGGGTCTGGATTTTTTTGCGGGATATCCGATTACACCTTCCACAGAAATTGCCGAACATCTTGCGAAAAGGCTGCCTGAAAAAGGCGGTAAATTCATACAGATGGAAGATGAAATTGCCTCACTGTGCGCGATCATTGGCGCCTCCCTTACCGGTCACAAAGTGATGACCGCCACAAGCGGGCCGGGTTTTTCACTGATGCAGGAGGCTTTGAGCTACGCGGTCATGACGGAAATTCCCTGTGTCATAGTGGATGTTCAGCGCGGAGGGCCATCCACCGGGATTCCGACTCATGGAAGCCAGGGTGATGTGAACCAGGCACGCTGGGGGACTCATGGAGATCATGCCATTATCGCTTTGACCGCTTCAAACCATCAGGATATTTTTGAAGTCACAGTCAATGCGTTTAATCTTGCTGAAACTTACCGCACACCTGTGATACTCTTATTCGATGAAATTACAGGACATATGCGTGAACCGCTGACCATACCTGAGAAAGGAAAGTTGGAACTGGTTCAAAGGCTTCGAACATCCGTAAAACAGGGTGTTGACTACCATCCTTATCTTCCGCGTGAAGATGGAAGGCTGCCCATGTCTGATTTCGGTGATGTTCACCGATATAATGTGACCGGTCTTGTCCATGATATGTGGGGTTTTCCTTCAAGTGAACCCAAGGCGGCTTATGAACTTTTGAGACATCTTGTGGACAAAATAGAGAACCGGGCAAATAAGATCGCCATGTTTAAGGAATATCATATGGAAGATGCCGAATGCGTGTTGATTTCATATGGTGCATCAGCCAGATCTTCCCTGCATGTTGTCGAAGATCGAAGAATCAGGGGAGAGAGGCTCGGTCTGATTGAACTTCAAACTTTATGGCCATTTCCCAGTGATATTATTCGGGAAAAATGTGCCGATTCAAAATATGTGATGGTTGTGGAGCAGAATATGGGCCAAATACTTCATGAAGTGAAACTATCTGTGGACAGGCCGGACAGGGTTTTTCTGGCAAACCGTATTGACGGAGTTTTTATTACCCCGCTTGATATTATGAATATTCTGCGCCTGATTCAGGGAAAGGGAGTTTAAACATGGCAGTCAAAGATTATATCAGGGAAAGATTTTTACCGCATATATGGTGTCCGGGATGCGGTCATGGGACAGTGATGAGCGGATTGATCAGGGCGGTTGAACAGCTTGGAATCAATAAAAACGATATGGTCATGGTTTCCGGAATTGGCTGTTCCGCCCGGATATCCGGATATCTCGATTTTCATACATTACATACCATCCATGGAAGGGCTCTGGCGTTTGCAACCGGTGTAAAATTAAGTAAACCGGATCTTAACTGTATTGTCCCCATGGGTGACGGTGATGCGCTTGCGATTGGCGGCAACCATTTCATACACGCGGCACGCCGCAATATTGATATTACCGCCATCGTCATGAACAACAGGATATACGGTATGACAGGCGGTCAGTTTTCTCCACTTTCAGGAATAGGTGTAAACGCGACAACTGCGCCATATTTAAATATTGACAATGCTTTTGATGTGGTCAAACTGGCTAAAGCGGCAGGAGCCACTTTTGTGGCCAGAACAACAACCTACCATGCCAAACAAATTACCGATCTGATCATGCAGGCGATCACGCACAAAGGTTTTTCTGTGGTTGAAATCCTGTCGCAGTGCCCGACTCATTTTGGAAGAAAAAATAAAGAAGGCAGTGCCGTGGATATGATGAAACGTTATCGTGAAATTACAACACCAATCGGATCAAAGAAAAAAAAGGAAAACCCTGATCTTATTGAACGGGGAATCTTTGTTCAGGAAAATAACCCGGAATACTGTATTGAATATGATAAGATTATCAAGAAAGCAATGAAGGGGTAAAACGAATGGAAAAATGCAGGATCGTTTTTTCGGGATCAGGCGGTCAGGGTGTCATTACAGCGGCGATTATACTCGCGGAAGCGGCTGTACTTCATGAAAATCTCAATGCGGTTCAATCACAATCATATGGTGCTGCCGCAAGGGGAGGGGCAACACGGAGCGATGTGATTATATCGGAATCGGATATTCATTATCCAAAAGTTGTCCAGCCCAATATCCTGGTTTGTCTGACACAGGAGGCATATCATAAGTTTTATCCCATATTAAGACCGGGTGGTCTATTGTTATCAGATCGCCGGTATGTGCAGACAAGCAGAAAAGTGGACGCCAGGCAGGTGGAAATTCCAATGTATGATTCTGTGATGGAAGAAATCGGAAAAACGATTGTGTTTAACATCTGCATGCTTGGAGCATTGATCAGCCTGATAGATACAGTCACACCGGACTCAATTTTAAAAGTGTTAAAAACACGCATACCCAATAATTTTCTGGATATGAACAAAAAGGCTTTAAACCTCGGTATAAAGCTGGGGAATGAATCCGGCGTTTGAAAATGAAAGATTCAGCAATTATCGAGGATTTCCATTACACTAAAATCCCGTAATACCAGTATATTAATTGCGGGCCGTAAAAAATATATGTCGCCGCCCCAATAGACAGGAAAGGGCCAAACGGAACAGCAAGCTTCATATTTTTACGGGATTTTAGCATAACGGTCAAACCGTAAATGGTTCCCACGGCGGAAGATAATAAAATAGTAAAAATAACACCCTGCAGGCCGACAACAGCTCCAATCATTGCAAGCAGTTTAATATCTCCGCCCCCCATGCCATCTATTTTGGTAATCAGAGTATAAACATATGCAACGAGAAAGAGGCTACCGCCTCCGGTGAGAATACCAATCAAAGAATCCATCCATGACATTTCCGGCAGGATAAATGAAGCCGCGAAAAAAACCGGAATTCCGGGTAGGGAAATCATATCCGGGATGATACGGTGATCAATATCAATGAAAGTGATGACGATAAGAACGACAATAAAAGTGAAATAAATCAGTGCCTCAAGTGTGATGCCGAATTTAAGTACCATTAAATAGGAAAAAAAACCGGTCATCAATTCAATATATGCATAACGGGGTGAAATGATGGAACTGCAGTACCTGCATTTCCCCCTGAGCAGGATGTAGCTAACCACTGGAATATTATCATAAAAGCGAATCATATTACCGCATAATGGACATGCTGAACCGGGATAAACGATTGATTTTGACACCGGTAACCTGTAGATGCAGACATTCAAAAAGCTTCCAACACACAAGCCAAAAACAAATGACAGGATTTCAAATTGTAAGACCATCTTTATTTTAACCTTTGTCCAAGAGGTGATTCTCAGTATTCAGGCGGAGTCCGGATTCCAGTAATTTCACACACTTCCGGGCTCCGGCCTTTGCCGGAGTGATGGGAAAACGGACTTATTACGAAATCATCTATATCAAATATACTATAAAAACAAGAATGCTGTTGTAAAAAACAGATCGTGTCTTATATTATCCCGTTGGCTAAAATATACATATCTTTGGGTAGAGGTGGTTTCAAAGTGCTTAAACTTGAAACCAGGCTTAGAAACCACAATAAAGACGTATGAAAAATAACCCAAATAGAATAACCGGAGATTTTATGGCTGAGACTGATAAAGACGATATAATTAGCATTATTGAGGATGGGAAAGAGGAACTGGAAATTCCGGATACGCTTCCCCTGATGCCGGTTCGAGATGTTGTCATTTTCACGGATATGCTCCTTCCGCTGTTTGTGGGCCGTGAAAAATCAATACAGGCAATTGAAGATGCGGCTGAAAAAGATGGGATACTGTTTATTTCGACTCAAAAAGATCCGGGAATAGAAAATCCAAAAGCGAGCGAAATTTACAGAGTAGGTACCGTAAGCAGGGTACTTAAAATGCTGAAACTTCCTGATGGTAGAGTAAAAGCATTTGTCCAGGGTCTTGCCAAGGCAAAAATAAAAAAATATATCGGCCGCAGACACTATTACAAAGTTAAGATTGAGCTAATAAAAGAAGAAGCTATCGAGAATGTTGATCTTGAAACTGAAGCATTAATGCGAAATGTTCGTGAATATTCGGAAAAAATCCTCGCTCTGCGTGGTGAGCTTACAGGTGATGTTGGAACAATTTTAGATAGTGTGGATAACCCGGGTAAACTGGCTGACCTTGTGGCTTCGAATTTGAAGCTGAAACTTGAGGAATCACAGGATGTTCTCGAAACAATCGATCCAATGGAGCGTCTCAAGAGGGTTAATGACCTTCTGTCACATGAAGTCGAACTTTCAGCGGTTCAGGCCAGGATTCAGTCTGAGGTTAAAGATGAAATCTCAAAGACCCAGCGGGATTATTATTTAAGAGAACAGGTCAGGGCGATTTACAAAGAACTTGGTGAGCATGACGAAAAAACACGTGAAATTGAGGATTACAGGAAAAAAATAACGAAAGCAAAAATGTCAAAATTAGCGGATAAAGAAGCCTCAAAACAGCTAAAACGACTTGAACAGATGCATCCGGATTCAGCTGAATCTTCAGTGATAAGGACTTATCTCGACTGGCTTATTGAAATGCCCTGGAGTAAATCAACAAAAGATGTGATCAACATTAAAAAGGCCAAAGAAGTACTTGATCAAGATCATTATGGTTTAAAGAAAATAAAAGACCGCATTCTTGAATATTTAAGTGTTCGAAAGTTAAATCCGGATATGAAGGGTCCGATATTATGCTTTGTGGGTCCTCCGGGCGTGGGTAAAACGTCACTGGGCCAGGCAATATCCTCATCGTTAAAAAGGAAGTTTGTCCGGATTTCATTGGGAGGCATGCGTGATGAAGCTGAAATCAGAGGACATCGCCGCACGTACATCGGCGCATTGCCGGGCCGTATTCTACAGGGATTGAAACAATGCGGTTCGAATAACCCGGTTTTCATGATGGATGAGATCGATAAACTTGGCGCGGATTTCAGGGGAGATCCTTCATCCGCACTGCTTGAGGCACTTGATCCCGAACAGAACTCGGAATTTAGTGATCACTATTTTAATTTACCTTTTGATCTTTCAAAAGTGATGTTTATCCTCACTGCGAACTATACTGATACTATACCATCCGCTTTGCTTGATCGAATGGAAGTCATTACGTTATCAGGTTATTCTTCTGAAGAAAAAATAAAGATTGCCAACAGGTATCTTATTCCCAGGCAGATCAAAGAAAATGGATTGAAATCTCATTTTTTGAGTATCAGCGAAGGTGCTCTGGAAAAAATAATTACAGAATATACGGCCGAATCAGGTTTAAGAAACCTGGAGCGGGAACTGGGGTCGATTTGCCGAAAAACAGCCCGGAAAATTGCTGAAGGGGAAAAAGGTAAGTTTAATATCAAACGAAACAACCTGCATAAGTATCTTGGAATATCCAAATACCAGCCTGAAATGGACAAAGAAAACAGCCAGGTGGGCTTGAGCACCGGATTGGCATGGACTCAAAACGGCGGTGAGGTGATGTATGTTGAAGCAGCCGTAATCGGAGGTAAAGGAGATCTGATCATCACAGGTCAACTGGGAGATATTATGCAGGAATCCGCGCGGGCCGCTATGAGTTATTCACGGGCAAACTGTGATATACTCGGGATTAAAGATAAGACATTTCAAAGTAGTGATATACATATTCATGTTCCTGCCGGTGCGATACCAAAGGATGGCCCATCTGCGGGAATTGCGATTGCCGTGGCTTTGATTTCGATTTTAACCGGTAAAAAAGTAAGAAGCGATATGGCCATGACCGGTGAAATATCTCTCAGGGGAAGAGTTTTGCCGATTGGGGGGCTAAAAGAGAAAGCGCTTGGTGCATTGAGAGGCGGGATTACCAAAATAATAATACCCGCCAAAAACAAAAAAGATCTTGCTGAAATACCGGTGAATATTAAACGCAGAATTAAATTTATCCCTGTTGAAAAAATGGATGAAGTCATTGATTTGGCAATCGAAGTTTGACGGTCTCGTAAAAAGTTCAACTTCTGCGTTGTGCCGCATTTCGCAATCATTCAACGTACGATAAGTACGCTTCATGATTACAAAATTTGCACGCCTT
>JAUVGT010000163.1 GCA_030593645.1 Deltaproteobacteria bacterium | reverse complement strand
GTAACTTTGTTTGGGAATAAAATCAATCCGGGAAACCACTCTTTCTGGAGAGGGTAGAACTACCTATATTTATATGTAATTTTTAAACCCATTGATTTGACTTGGCTTTAAAATTGTTCAAAAAGTATAGTTTACCTGTCACTTGGACTTATTCTTTTCCATTTAATATTCAACCTTGAGCTTGGGATTATCTAAATAAAAAACCTCATCTTTTAGACATTCAGCAGGATTAAAAAGGATCGTATAACATGGAATTTGAGATCAACGCATTGATTGATGCGGCTTTTGAGAGTATATAATATTTACATATTATTTAGTTTTTGCGATTCACAGGGTCCTACCCGGCGTATCTCAATTCAGCGTTTGATGTCGGAAATGAAAATGAGCTCGCAAGAATAATGGTGAATAGGTTGAATATCTGTACAAATCAGAAGAAGAATGTTATGTTTCACATGGTTATTCGGGAGAAGATCGTTAAATTTCGTGTTCAGTATGGAATACGCATTCAAAACCGATGAAGACAACCACTTGACCACAATCGAAAGATCGAGAGGTCAATATTATGCGCGTTGAAGTTAAATCCGATTTGATTTTATGGGCTTGTGATCGTTCCGGCCGAAGCATCGATTCTCTTGCACAACAGCAAACCTTTCGCAAATTGCCTTCTTGGGTAAGTGGTGAGGCACGCCCCACCCTCAGGCAACTGGAAAATTTTGCCAAAGTGACACGCACACCTTTTGGTTACTTTTTTCTACATCAACCGCCTAAAGAATCTGTACCAATACCAGACCTTCGCACTATTGGCAACGAACATATCGGACATCCCAGCCCGGACCTGCTGGACACTATGTATATATGTCAGCAACGTCAGGAATGGTACCAAGACTTCGCGCGTTCCATGGGAGAAAAACCATTACCATTCGTTGGTTCCGTTACATTGGAAAGCAATCCTGTTGATGTTTCCCGGAGCATCAGAGAAGTCCTTGGTTTCGATGTGGAGGAGCGCCGCAGTATACCGACCTGGACCGAAGCTTTACGCCGTTTCATTTCTCAGGCTGATTCCATTGGCATAATGGTTATGTTAAGCGGTATTGTCGGCAGCAATACCCATCGCCCCCTTAATCCAAATGAATTTCGAGGATTTGCACTTGTCAACCCACTGGCGCCTTTGGTTTTCATAAATGGAAAAGATACAAAAGCGGCACAAATGTTCACGCTGGCCCATGAATTAGCTCATATATGGATTGGTCAAACAGCATTATCCGATGTAGGGCCCATAACAATTCCATCCAATAATATCGAGGTTTGGTGTAACCAGGTTGCAGCTGAACTCCTTGTTCCTCTTGATGTTTTACATGATACATATAGGGGTGATATTCCCTTGCGTGAGGAATTGAACCATCTTGCAAGGCGGTTCAAAGTAAGCACACTGGTAATTCTCAGACGGCTTCATGATGCGGGGAAGCTTACCCGCGAAGAACTTTGGCGCGCATACGAACAAGAACTGCAAAGACTGAAATCCATATCGAGAGGAAGCGGCGGTAATTTTTATTTGACCTTACCAGCGCGAGTCAGCAAACGATTTGCCCGCGCTCTTGTAATCAGCACACTTGAAGGACAAACACTTCATCGAGATGCATTTCGCCTACTTGGTTTTTCCAAACTTGCAACATTTCATGAGCTTAGTCGTCAGTTGGAGGTGGCAATCTGATGGCTTACCTGCTTGATGCAAATGTATTTATTCAGGCGAAAAACCTTCATTACGGCATGGATTTCTGCCCGGCGTTCTGGGATTGGTTGATCGCTAACAATGATAAACAAAAAGTCTTCAGTATTGAGAAGGTTGGCGATGAAATCGATGCAGGCAATGACGAGCTCGCAAAGTGGACAAACCAGCAAGGTCCTGGTTTTTTTCTGAAACCTGATCCTTCAATGTTGTTAGCCCTTGAAAAAGTCAGCACTTGGGTAACAGCACAAAATTATGATCCTGCTGCGGTGAACACCTTTTTCCAGGTCGCTGATTATTACTTGGTAGCTTTTGCGGTTGCGCACACGCATACAATTGTAACCCATGAGATTGCTTCGCCATCGACTAAAAAAATCAAAATTCCAAATGTTTGCATCGGTCTCGAGATTAAATGCGTCACACCGTATGAAATGTTACGAAAAGAACGCGCTCGTTTCATTCTGGGAGCAAGTAATTAAATAAAAAACAGCATTTCTTGATTATACTTCTCGATACTATTTTAGCTCAATTTCTAGCTTGCTTAGTATTTCGGATTTAATATAAGATTCTTATCTATTAGCACACCTGAATGATATGCACTGATCGATAAATCTTTGGAGCCATAATAATTCAATGATAACTCATAAATCATAGAATATTTGAATAGAAGAGCATCGAACATGCGCCTTCCTTTAGGCACGGTGTTCGATAGTATAAAAATATGATATATACTCACCCTTAAGAATACGTGCCGTGCCCGGCACACAACAAATCACTTCACCTAATTCCAGGGGAAGTGCGCCCCAGGAATTAGGTGAGTTAGTGGTTCGGTGTTTCCAGAATTGAGGGTCAAGAATGAAAGTTTTCTCCAAAATACTACTTATTGCTATTGTTCTATCATTTACATCTTGTAATTCTGAGAATTTTTACATTATTCCGTTCAAAAGATACATTGTTCCACAAAATGGTATGTACCCGAGCATGCCGCCTAAAAGTACTTTTTGGGTAAAAAGAAAGCTGTTTATCAAACTTGAAAACATTTTAAGAGGGGATATTATTGTTTTTTATCACAAAGAAAATGATATGATTTATGATTTTATTTGGCGAGTCATTGGAATACCGGGTGATAAAGTTCGTATTGAAGGTACATCCGTCTATATTAATAATCAGTTGTTGAAGCACAATCAAAAGGAAGAAACCGCTGATCAAATTATTTTTTTAGAAAAAGGTTTTAATACCGATTATTTGGTTGCATACGATAAAGAACCGAAATCCACACAGCGAATCGATATGGACATAATTGTTCCAAGCGAACATTTTTTCCTTCTTGGTGATAACCGTGATAATGCAATGGATAGCCGCTTTAAAGGTTTTGTGCCCTTTAGCAATGTTATAGGTATTAAAATGTAATTAGAACACACAACCAGGGAATGCACCAAAAGCCTTGCGACTTTCGGCATGGGTGATTCCCGCCGAACACTCAAAAAAAATATGAAAATATTGATAACTGGCGCAGCAGGAAACCTTGGAAGTATACTATCCAGGTATATTGGAAATCACGAAAAAGATCTAAAATTGATCCTGATGCAGCACCGTAAAGAGATCGCGAACGATATAAAAAATAATACTGGAGTCCAAGTAAAAAGTGCTGATCTTTCAAAGCCGGACACATTGTACGATTGTCTTGATGGAGCTGATATAATAGTCCATTTCGCAGGTGTATTGTTTAAAGCCAACCCGGAAAAATTTCTGCACGAGACAAATACCCATTATTTTAAAAATCTTGTTTCGGTCGCAAAAGATAAACAGATAAAAAAGGTTATCTTGATTAGCTTTCCTCATGTTGAAGGTCCAACCTCAAGAAAGCAACCCGCTAGTGGTCGTCTTGACGGTAGGCCAGTGTCGATGCATGCCAAGACCAGACTGGAAGAAGAGGTCCATCTTTTTAATGAAATAGAAAAACCGATTTCTCTGAGGGTCGGGATGGTATACGGAAATGGCATCTTAATGGTAGATGCGGCAAAATGGTTTGCCAAAAGACGTATTCTCGGCGTGTGGAAGGAACGAACAGAAATACATTTGATTTCTAAAACTGATTTTTGTAGTTCTGTCGTTGCTGCTATTAGGAACGAAAATTCAAAAGGAATTTACCACGTCGGTGATGAAGGCAATGATACTTTACAGTCTTTTCTTGACGCGGCATGCGGCATATGGAGATGCAGAAAGCCATGGCAGATGCCTTTATGGCTTATCTATTTAGCTGCCGGAACATTTGAGCTTTTGTCTAAAGTATTCGGAACCAAAACTCCATTGACAAAAGATTTTATAGATATTGGGAGAGTATCCTACTATGGTGACACATCTCGGTTTAGATCTGAATTATTGCCAGAGTTAAAACATCGCAATTTTAATGATGGGATTGAAGAAATGAAAATGTAACAATTTGCTGAAGAGGGACCGGGAAATGCTACGGTTTTTTTCATCATCAGTTGGCATAAATTTCTGGCTGTAAAACAGGCCTTGGTTATAGTGCAATGAAACTTATAGCTGTAGAAGGATACAAATCAAATTATCCAAACCCCATTAGGTTTAAGGAAGGTGAGTGTTTAGGTACCGGGAAGAAAGACTCTGAGTTTAAAGGCTGGATCTGGGTTACTACAAATGATGGGAATCAAGGATGGGCTCCAATGCAGTATATTCAGCTTAGAAAAGGGTCCGATAAGGCTGTGGCAAAGCGAGATTATACCGCTAAAGAATTAAATACTTGCGTTGGAGATGAATTAATTCTTCATTACAAGCTGAATGCTTGGGGATGGGTTGAAAAAAACGATGGATCTTGTGGTTGGGTTCCAATGAAAACCACTGAAATCGCATAACAAGGTTTTTGAAGCGGAGCGCAAAAAGCCGCGCGGTTGATTAGATTTTAAATTTGGAGTTATAGAAAACTCATGAAAATCACTATTATAATTGGTTGGACTTTTTCACTACTATCACTGATTACAATGTTTATTGGTCATTTAGGAAAACATGATTTTAATTGGATATCACATCAAATAAGTACTTTTGCAGCAAAAGGTCCGAATGATACCTGGTCCTTGCTCTTTTTGAAGAGACCGCGCAGTCAATAAAAGCACTTAAGAATTCAACTTTTATTGCAATACGGCAACAATCATTCCATGATGCTGGATTGATGGTGTTTTTTTATTGTTCGGTATGTTTGGTCATTTTTTCGGGTTTACTCACTACGATTTTTAGGAGAAGAATGGGCGAAAAAATATTTGGTGTAATTATTACTATTCTTGGACCTATCTCTTTCTTATTAATGACGACCCATTGGCCAAAAATAATAGGTGTATCCGGCCCAAGTGCCGGTTTAAAACAAAGAGCGTCGCTACTGTGCATATGGATATCTATGGCTTTAATACTATCAATAGCATCTAACCCACTTAAGAGGGACCGGGAAAGTTCGCGCGCTTTATGAAAACATATCATATTGATAATTTTCAGAGTTTCATAAGCTGTGATTCTTGTTTCCCGGTTCCTTAGTTTTTAGTTAGATGTCTTAAAGTGAGGAAAACTAATGATTTGGATATTGAAAGCTGAATTACTTTTTGGAATGTATGCAGAAGAAGCATGGGAAGGAACTATTGAAATTGAATCCTCATCAACTTTAGAAGACCTTCATTTCGTATTATTAGATAGCCTTAATTTTGATAATGATCATATGTATGAGTTTTATGTTTCGAGGACTGATAGAAGTCATAAACGCATTCGGTATGATGATGAAAATGGATTGGTGTATGAAAAAACTTTAGAAGAACTATATCCGTTAGAAAAAAATAATAAACTTTTCTATTTATTTGATTATGGTGATAGCTGGACTTTTAAAATAACCAAAAATAGAAAGAAACCTCAAGACCCTGTACAAGGTATAGAATATCCAAGATTAATTGAAGAAGTGGGTACGAAGCCAGTACAATATCCCTCATGGGAATAAAAAAGATACAATCTCATTGACTCTGACGGGGTTATTCATGCCCCTTGAGTGGATCGCATTACAGGTTGAGATGGCTTGGTGTTCCGCTACCGTTACACACATGCTACTCACCTGAAAGTTGCCCAAACCCCCGAAAAGTCCGATAGAGAACATGAAAACATTTTTTTCTACGGCTGGATCCTATAAAGCCGGCAGGTATTATCCCAAATCGTTTCCGACAGCGATTCCGGATTTTCTCCTCTTATCTCAGCAAGTTTAAGGAGAACCGAACGGACAAAAGCCGGTTCATTTCTTCGTACACGGTTTTTTTCAGGAGCCGGTGTGAGATACGGCGCGTCGGTTTCAATCAGGATTTGTGAAGAAGGAATTTGGATGGCAAGCTCACGCAGGTCAGCCCCCCTTTTTTTTATGGTGAGAATGCCTGTGATGCCGATGAAGAGTTCACGGTCAAGGTATTGATCGAGTTCGTTCCTGTTTCCGCTGAAACAGTGCACCACACCGTTGATTTTTGATCCCGATTGTTCTTTCAATATTTCAAGGAACCGGCCTTCGCTGTCACGCTCATGAAAAATCATTGGCAGATTCAAATCACCGGCAATTTCAAGCTGCCGGATAAACCATTTTTCCTGATCCTTTTTTGGGGAATACATTCGGTTAAAATCGAGGCCGGTTTCACCCCATGCGCGGACTTTTGGATGTTTTGTAAGTTTCCGAAGACCATTTAGGATTTCTTCGCTGCATTCTTTCGCGTCATGAGGGTGGACACCTACGGAGGCGTAATACCCGTTATTTGATTCAGCAAGTTTCACTGCCTTTTCGGAACTGTGCTGATCCACACCGACGATCATCACAGAGGCAACACCTGCCTTTTCGGCGCGTTCTTTTACAGAGTCAAAATCTTTAGTATATGCCCGATCATCCAGGTGGCAATGACTGTCAAAAAGTTTCATATGTTTAATCCTGTATCATACATTTATTCACTTTTTTATGATTGGCCCGTGCTCAATTATCACCAAATAATCCCATGATCAACATTTTTAAGTTGATTTTACTAATTGTTTTTGAGATACATTATAGCTACAGGATGCAATCGTTGCTTGAAGTGGTTTCCATCCCCCCTTAAGGCTTGTTTTCGGTGTTGGAACGAATCCGCCTCCGGCGGACTCGAAATATATAATATATTCCAGCGGTTAAAATTTACGTTCCGATTTGAAATGAAGCCTGATTACGGGTTTTGAACTCACTTTCATTGAAGATATGCATTTCACCCTTATAAATGATTGGTTTGATTGCAGGTAACATAGTTCTGCAATCTTTGTATATTAATAATTAGGTTTGGAGGTTTAAATGTTTAAAATTGTAAAACGTGAGGAGATGGCTCAAGGCACGGTGATTCTCAATGAAGTCGAAGCCCCGTTAATTGCTAAAAAAGCAAAACCCGGGCAATTCGTGATCCTGAAAGCCAATGAAACAGGGGAACGTATCCCACTGACCATGGCGGATACAGATCCTGAGAAAGGGACGATAACCATTATCTATATGGTCGTTGGTAAATCGACAGCCCTTTTCAGAGACTTAAAAGTTGGAGACGTGTACCAGGATGTGATTGGTCCCCTGGGTAAGGCAACCCATCTTGAAGAAGTGGGAAAAGTCGTATGCGTGGGCGGGGGCACCGGGGTTGCGGTTCTCCATCCGATTACACGCGCTCTGAAAGAAGTCGGCAATGGTGTCACATGTATTATTGGCGCCAGAACAAAAGATCTTCTGATTCTGGAAAAAGAGATGGAAGCGGCTTCACACGAGCTTCAGGTCTGCACGGATGATGGATCTTACGGTCACCACGGGTTTGTGACTGAGGTATTAAAAGATGTGCTCGAAGAAGGAGATATACAGCTTGTTGTGGGTATTGGTCCTGTTCCCATGATGAAAGCGGTTTGTAATCTCACAAAGGAATACAATGTCAAAACTCTCGTCAGCCTGAATCCGATCATGATTGACGGAACCGGAATGTGCGGCGGCTGCCGCGTCACTGTGGGCGGGAAAACAAAATTTGCATGTGTTGATGGACCTGAGTTTGACGGTCACGAGGTAAATTTCGATGAATTGATGCTGAGACTTCAGGCTTATCTTGAAGAAGAAAAGGAAAGCAATGATCACTATTGTAATCTGAGCAACGCGTAATTCAATCAGACCCGGTCTTTCTAATTAATGATACTAATTTAACATAATGATAAAACCATTCAATTGGTTTTATCTGTGGAGGATATAATGGCTGATAAACCAAAAAAAGAGAAAATACCCAGACAACCAATGCCTGAGCAGGAATCGAAAGTAAGGGCAAAAAATTTCGATGAGGTCCCAACAGGCCAGAGCCCTGAAGCCGCGATGAAAGAAGCGGCAAGGTGCATACAATGTAAGAAACCGGCGTGTGTCACGGGATGTCCGGTGGGTGTCGATATCCCGGGATTTATCAAGCTCGTAAAAGAGGGTGAATTTACACAAGCAATTACAAAAGTATGGGAAAAAAACAGCCTGCCCGCTGTATGCGGCAGGGTATGTCCCCAGGAACTGCAATGTGAAGAGGTATGTATTTTAGGAAAAAAAGGTGATCCCGTTGCCATCGGTAACCTGGAAAGGTTCGTTGCTGATTATGAAAGACAGAACAAAAAGGCACCGCCCATGGAAAAAGCCGCGCCCTCAGGAAAAAGAGTGGCCGTTGTCGGTTCGGGACCCTCGGGCCTGACCGTCGCGGGTGACCTTATTCTTAAAGGGCACGACGTGACCATTTATGAAGCATTTCACAAACCGGGAGGGGTTCTTGTATATGGAATCCCGGAATTCAGGCTGCCTAAAGAAATAGTTTTTTCAGAAGTTGCCGGTCTTGAAGCTATGGGTGCAGAATTGGAATGCAACGCGGTGGTCGGCCGTTCCGTTACCCTTGAGGAATTGTTTGAGCAGGACTATGATGCGATATTTTTAGGTGTTGGCGCCGGTCTGCCCCGGTTTTTGAATGTACCGGGAGAAAACCTGGTGGGGATATTTTCAGCCAATGAATACCTGACACGTTCAAACCTGATGAAAGCCTATCTGTTTCCGGAATATGATACGCCGGTGATCAAAGGCAAAAATGTCATTACCCTTGGCGCGGGTAATGTGGCCATGGATTCCGCCAGGACCGCTCTTCGGCTGGGTGCTAAAAAGTCCCGAATTGTTTATCGGCGTTCAAGAGATGAAGTCCCCGCCAGGGGCGCTGAAGTTCATCACGCGGAAGAAGAGGGTGTTGAGTTCCATTTTCTTACCGCGCCGACCAAATTTCTCGGTAATGAAAAGGGCCGTGTTACAGGTATGGAAGGCCTTAAAATGGAACTTGGAGAACCGGATGAATCCGGCCGCCGCAGTCCGATTCCGATTGAAGGCTCTGAATTTGAATTGGAATGCGATCTTGCCATCATAGCTGTAGGCGCGGGACCGAATCCGCTTTTGACACAATCAACCGAAGGTTTGAAATTAAACCGGTGGGGTTATATTAAAGCCGATGAAAGAACCGGCAAGACCAGTAAAAAAGCCATATGGGCCGGCGGAGATATCGTAACCGGTTCAGCCACGGTTATACTGGCAATGGGTGCCGGAAGGGCGGCTGCCGATTCGATTCATGAATATCTGACCCTGGGTTGGTAAGATGACCTTTTTTCTGATATATTAATTCAGCGTTGATTCTGTAAGTATAAAGCCGATATGACAAACATTGTCAAATCGGCTTTTTATCTTTTGCTCACCATCATCTTAGACGATTCGGTAATATGGAATTCGATTTCGACCTGATTTATACTTTTTCATTTTCAGTGCGAATTGTTCTGCGCTTTTCATATCAGTTTTATTTGGACGCCCCTTACTGATGCTCATCCATTTGGATATGGGGTGTTGGTCATATCCACGACAATCCCATTTCCCTATTAATAGTAATCCCAAATGATTAAATCTTTTTTGGATTAGATACCAGTACAATCGAAGCATGAATGAAAAACCGAAACCACTGGTGATGAACATAAAAACATTGCACCTTTTTGGAAGGAAAGGTGTGGTTTCGTAGATTTTTCTATCGATCCGGGTCCAATAAATGCCGGAACCAAAACCAACCAGGGTACGGCCTTTAAAATGATCCGAAGCCGCATTTTCAACTGGTAAAACATCAGCATTCAATATTGAGGCTATAATATCAACAATCACATGTGTATTACCTGTTCTCGATTGATAGACGATTAACGGTTTCATTTTATTAATATCACTATGCATGCAAACTTTATCCTCCTCATGTAAAAGATTTTCTTTGAACAGATAAAAGAAATACCACTATACAATAAATTAATAAAACACCCTTGTTATGGATAGTGTTTATTTAAAAAGATGTCAATATTTTTTCCCCGCGTTGATAATATTTGTAGATGTTGCAAAGTTAGTAGGGTCGAAAGGCCATATGGGTTGTGTTATTCTACTGTTTTTGATTCTAAAATTGACGGTTTCGTAAAAAGTCCAACTTCTGCGTTGTGCTGCATTTTGCAATGATTCAACGTACGATAAGTACGCTTCATCATTACAAAATTTGCACGCCTTGAATTTGAACTCTTTACGAAACCGTCTAATTCGGACTTTT